>DAOVNN010000214.1 GCA_030630165.1 Candidatus Krumholzibacteriota bacterium | reverse complement strand
GGAGGAACGTCTGGAAGGGCAGGGAAGAGGCCCAGGTACAGGTGACGTTGATGCATCAGACGGAGAAACCTGCGGCACTGCAGGACAAAAATTAACGGTAAATTCAATGCGAACAGTCGTACAGAGAGTGAGCGAGGCGAGCGTTGTTGTCGACGGGAAGGCAATCGCGTCGATAGGTCGTGGCATACTCGTTCTCGCCGCCTTCCGTACGGGTGACAGCGCGAAGGACCTCGACTGGATGGCGCGCAAGTGTCTCGACCTGCGGATATTCGAAGACGATGCGGGGAAGATGAACCTCTCCGTTATGGAAGTCGATGCCGAGATCCTGGTCGTTTCGCAGTTCACCCTCTACGGGAACTGCCGCAAGGGACGCAGGCCGGCTTACACCGACAGCGCTCCCGGGCCAGAGGCGCTGAGACTCTACCGTGAGTTCGTGGACAACATCTCCTCGAAGTGGCCGAAGACGGCCGAGGGGGAGTTCGGCGCGATGATGGAAGTAAAACTCGTCAACGATGGTCCGGTGACGCTCATCGTCGACAGGGAGATGCGATGAATCCGTTCCTGTCCTTTGAGATCCAGGAAAGACTCCTGCTCGCCTCGGCATCGCCGAGACGCAGGGAGATCCTTAAGAACCTCGGGTTCGAGTTCGAGGTCCTTCCCTCGAATGTCGATGAATCGGAGGTGCCGTGGAACGATCCGGTAGAGAGCGCGAAGCTGCTCGCCGAGATCAAGGGAGTGGACGCGCAGATGACACGGCCGCGCAAGACGATCATCGCCGCCGATACGATCGTTCTCTGCGAAGGAAAGGTAATGGGCAAGCCTTCCGGTCCCGAGGAGGCCGCGGAGATGCTCGGCGCCCTGTCGGGAAAGATGCACGAGGTCGTCACCGGGATAGCGCTCATAGCACCGCCGAACAGAAGGATAATAGAGGCGGAGAGCACGAAAGTCTACTTCCGCAAGCTGGATTCTCAGGAAATCTCCCGATATATCAGTACGAGGGAGCCGTTCGACAAGGCCGGTGCCTATGCGATACAGGGTTTCGCTTCGGCATTTATCGACAGGATCGACGGAGACTATTTCAACGTGGTCGGACTCCCGGTCGCGAGGCTTTTCAGTATGTTCCGCAGGCTCGAGGGAATGAAAAGATGATCACACATGAGAGCGAATTCAGATTCGATACAGACGGAGACGGGACGATCGTCGATATCACGCACGAGGCGAGGGAATTTATTGTCGACAGCGGCGTTACAACAGGACAGATGACCGTCATCGTCCCCGGCTCGACCGCCGGGATCACCACGATAGAATACGAACCGGGGCTCCTGCGCGACCTGCCGGAGTTCTTCGAGAGGATCATCCCGTCGGGTGTGGTGTACGGCCATGACGCGACATGGGGGGACGGGAACGGCTTCTCCCATCTCAGGTCGGCGCTCATCGGGCCGTCGGTCACTGTGCCTGTATCGGGGGGCGAGCTCGTCCTCGGGACATGGCAGCAGATCGTCTTCCTCGAATTCGACAACAGACCACGCAGCCGCAGGGTCCATTTCAGCGTGGTGGGAGAGTAATGGATACGATCGTCAGGACTGTGGACTACATAAAGGGCAAGGTCGTCATCATCGACCAGACCCTTCTGCCCGCTGAGGAGAAGTATGTCGAGATTGGAGATACGGCTGAGCTCGCTGCTGCCATCCGCATCCTGAAGGTCAGGGGCGCTCCGGCCCTCGGAGTCGCTGCCGCCCACGGCATCCTGCTCGAGCTGGAGAACGAGATACTTGCCGGTCAGGATGACCCTCATGGATACATCTTCGATCATGGAGACACGGCTGCCGCTTTCGATGCTTCCGGACTGGACGGAGCGGTCATCACCGCTAAACTGCTCGAGACGGCCGACATGCTCGCTGCGACGAGGCCTACGGCGGTGAACCTCTTCTGGGCGATCGAACGGATGAGAAAGGCAATAAAGAGGAGCGGGAACGATATTTCGCTGCTGGCGGCGAATGTCTCCACCGAGGCGTTTGCCATACATGACGGAGAGCTCGAGACAGACCGCAGGATCGGAGAGAACGGCGCGGCCCTGCTCAGCGATGGCATGGTGGTCCTTACACACTGCAACGCGGGAGGGCTTGCGACGGCCGGCTACGGGACGGCTCTTGCCGTCATCAAGACGGCCCATGAGCAGGGGAATGCGATATCGGTATTCGCTGACGAGACCAGGCCGCTGCTCCAGGGAGCCAGGCTGACCGCGTGGGAGATGACCCGCGCCGGGATCGATGTGACCGTTCTCTGCGACAACGCCGCAGCCTCCTTATTTGCCGCCGGACGGATCGACGCTGTCGTTACAGGGGCAGACAGGATCGTTCTCAACGGCGACTCGGCGAACAAGATAGGCACACTCGGGCTTGCCGTTCTCTGCGAGAAATACGGCGTTCCGATGTATATCGCCGCTCCCTGGTCGACCTTCGATCTGACCATCGAAAACGGTTCCGGCATCCCGATAGAGGAGCGCGATCCGGGGGAGGTCAAGTCTTTCGCCGGGATCAAAACAGCTCCCGACGAGGCGAAAGCGTACAACCCCGCCTTTGACGTAACGCCAGCTGAGCTCCTAACTGCTATAATAACTGAGACATGCGTTATTGAACGCCCTGATGTGGAAAAAATCCGTACTGCTGCCCGTGAGGCGGGTGTCCTCGAGCCCGAATGACCCCTTTCCCCTGTTAAACGCGGCTTGACATCATCAGTTAACCCATATATATTTGAACTTCTTTACCGAAATATATCGGAAAAGTGTATGGAGGACTGAAAAATGCAGAAGACCACGATTCTCAAACCGGGAGAGTTTGAGAGAGACTGGTACATAGTGGACGCGAGCGGGAAGACGCTCGGCAGGCTGGCGACGAGAGTCGCGACTATCCTCAGGGGCAAGCACAAGCCCGGATTCGCTCGCCATATGGATGTGGGCGATTTCGTGATCATAGTCAACGCCGACAAGATCCACGTTACCGGCAACAAGATGGAAGACAAGACCTACTGGAGCCATACCAAGTATCCTGGCGGTATCCGTCTTACCAACTTCAAGGAAAAGATCGAGAAGGATCCTACCTTCCCCGTCACCCATGCGATCAAGGGGATGCTCCCTCACAACAAGCTGGGACGCAGGCTCATGAAGAAACTCAAGGTCTACGCGGGCGCGAAGCATCCGCACGAGTCGCAGCAGCCGAAGGAGCTGGAGCTCTAGGGATGATCGATGGCCCGTGTCGACAGCGACACATTTTCGGCCGAAAGGAGGTGTAAAGACTTGGCAAAAGAGATCTACCATGCAGTGGGAAGAAGAAAATCGGCAGTAGCCCGTGTCTACCTCAGCGAGGGAAAGGGTACGGTCACCGTTAACGGTGAGGAGCTCGCCGCATACATGAAGAGAGACAGTCTGACGCTTCTCGTACGTCAGCCCATGGCTGTTACCAACACAGACGCATCGTACGACGTCAAGGCGACTGTCGCCGGCGGCGGTACGGCGGGTCAGGCAGGAGCGCTTCGTCTCGGTATTTCGAGAGCGATACTCCTTCATGACGATACCCACAAGAAGGTACTGAAGTCCGGCGGGTTCCTCACCAGAGACCCCAGGGAGAAGGAGAGGAAGAAGTACGGACAGCCCGGAGCACGGAAGAAGTTCCAGTTCTCCAAGAGATAGATTTACAAGGACACACATCTATCCGCAAGGTCCATGGTGACGGGCAGAAGCCCGTTTCGGACGCTTCAGGGGATAGGTGGAGGAATAACCCGGGAGGAAATAGTGAAAGTCCAGATCAAGGACCTGCTGGAAGCGGGCGTTCACTTCGGACACCAGACAAGGCGCTGGAACCCGAAGATGAAGCCCTATATTTTTAAGGAGCAGAACGGTATCTATATTATCGATCTGCGCCAGACCCTCGATACTCTCCAGAAAGCATACGACGCCATCGTCAAACTGGCATCTGAAGGTAAAACGGTCCTTTTCGTCGGAACGAAGAGACAGGCCAAGGACTCCGTTCGCGAGGATGCCGAGCGATGCGACATGTACTATATCAACGAGCGCTGGCTCGGCGGTACACTTACGAACTACAAGACGATCAAACTGAGCCTTGATCGTCTCGATGACATGGAAGCGATGGAGAAAGACGGGCGCATCGAGCAGCTCTCCAAGAAGGAAAGGCTCACGCTCGAGAAGCACAAGCAGAAGCTCCTCAAGGTCCTCGCGGGCATCCGCGGGATGAAGGGCGCTCCGGCCTGCCTCATCGTGTTCGACACAAAGAAGGAAGAAATCGCGATCAAGGAAGCCAAGAAACTGCGCATCCCCCTGATCGGTCTTATCGATACAAACAGCGATCCCGACGACCTCGATTTCGCCATTCCGGCGAACGACGACGCAATCCGTTCGATCAAGCTCTTCACGAAGACTTTTTCCGACGCGATCATCGAGGGCAGGGCCCGCTATCTGAAGAACAAGGATTTCCTAGAGAAGAAGGAAAAGGCAGCCGATGCCAAGAAGGGTGGCCCGAGGCAGTCCGACCGCAGGGGAAACAGGCCTGACAGGCCCGACAAATCCCACAGGCCCGATGCGAAACCGGCAGCAGACAAAGGCGATAAAAAGGCCGGAGAGAAGTCCTGACAAAGGATATGACCGGCAGGAACATCACGGAGGAATTCAAGATGGAGATCACATCGAAGATGGTCAAGGAACTGCGTGAGATGACGAACGCAGGTATGATGGACTGCAAGAAGGCCCTGATGACAGCGGAAGGCAACGTGGAAGCTGCCGTGAAGATCCTCAGGGAGAAGGGCCTTTCATCGGCCGCAAAGCGCGCCCACAAGGCTGCCAACGAGGGCCAGATATTCTCGTACATCCACAGCAACAACAAGCTCGGCGTTATTGTCGAACTGAACTGTGAGACTGATTTCGTAGCCAAGACGGACGAGTTCCAGACTCTCGGCAGGAACCTCGCCATGCAGGTAGCGGCAGCATCTCCCCAGGTGGTCAAGAGAGAGGACATCTCCGAGGACGTGCTGGACAAGGAAAAGGATATCTTCCGCAATCAGGCGCTTCAGTCCGGAAAACCGGAGAAGGTCATTGATAAAATCATTGAAGGGAAGATAGAAAAATTCTACAGTGAGATCGTACTTCTCGAGCAGGCGTTCATCAAGGACGACAAGGTGACGATCGACGAGCTTCTCAGGGAGACGATCGGCAAGCTCGGTGAGAATATGATAATCAAGAGATTTGCCCGGTTCCAGCTGGGGGAGGAAGCATCCTGAAAAACGGGGAAAGCGATACAG
>DAOVNN010000081.1 GCA_030630165.1 Candidatus Krumholzibacteriota bacterium | reverse complement strand
GCCAGTATCACAACTTGCTGCTCCAAGCTCATATGGTGAGCTCCATGTGACACCAGCTACGGGGAATAAGTCAGGCAATAATCGCTGATCTGCGGAGGACGGCCTTGAACGATGAATTCGGCGCACTGATACCTGCATTCAACGAGGCCGGCCATATCGACCGCGTCATTCGTGGCGTTGCGGGTCAGATCCCCGCCTCTAACATACTCGTGATCGATGACGGCTCCTCGGACAATACGGTCTCCGAAGCACAAGACACCGGAGTCGAAGTTGTAAGAAATCCGGTCAATCTCGGAAAAGGCGCGACGCTCCTGAAAGGCTTCGATCTGATGGCCAGAAATACTGGCATCGATGCTGTTTTCACACTCGACGCCGATGGCCAGCATGATCCGGTGGAGATGGCATCTTTCATAACCGCATTCCGGGACAGAAAGGCCGACATCGTAATAGGCAGCAGGATGGCCGACACAAAAGGGATGCCTGCTCTGAGACGGTTCACCAACAGGTTCACTTCAGCAATTATCAGCCTTCGGGCAGGAGTCAGGATCGAAGACACGCAATCCGGCTATCGCCTTGTCAAACTCTCAATGATGAAACAACTTCACCTGGTGACCCGTAACTTTGACCTGGAGAGTGAGATCCTCATCAAGGCCGCTCGCCTTGGAGCAGTAATCGTTTCCGTACCGATTGCCACGATCTATGGAGAGGAAAAGAGCAAGATCAATCCACTTGTGGACACCTGGCGATTCCTAAAACTGGTCTTCAGGAGCTTTCTCTGGTAGTATCCGCTTTCATATGGAAAAAACGATCCTCATAACGAACGACGACGGAATCAGGGCATCGGGGCTTGAGACCCTCGAGAGTTCACTTTCCGGTCTTGGGAAGATAATCCTTGTCGCACCGGAAAACGAGCAGAGTGCAACCAGCCATGCCATCACCCTCGACAGACCCCTGCGGATAAAGAAATACTCTGAAAACAGATACAGTGTTACAGGCACTCCGACCGACTGCGTACTGCTGGCCGTTCACGGCATCCTCGGTTCCAGACCGGACCTGGTCGTGTCTGGAATAAACCACGGTCCGAATATGGGGGAGGACGTGACTTACTCGGGCACGGTAGCAGCGGCGATCGAAGGTAACATCCTCGGTATCGACTCGATTGCGATATCGATAACATCGTGGGATCCGGCCTCGTTTGAAGCCTCAGGAAAGGTATCCAGATATCTTGCCTCGAGAATGCTCGAAAGGGAAGGGAAGCATGGCACGTATCTATTGAACGTCAACATTCCTCCTCTCCCCGAGGATAAACTCAGGGGGCTGCGGATCACCAAGCTCGGATCGAGAGTATACAATGACTCGATTGTGAAAAAAACAGATCCGCGTGGAAAGGATTACTTCTGGATCGGCGGAGGGGAACCTGGTTGGAATATTGACGAGAAATCCGACTTCACCGCTGTAAGCAACGACTATATAAGCGTTACCCCGCTGAAGGTAGACATGACCGATTACAAGAGCGTCCTGGAACTCGAACAGTGGAAACTCGACTGGAGATCATGACCGATTATGGAATAGCAAGAAGACGTATGGTGGAAGAACAGCTCGTGGCCCGCGGTATCAGAAACGAGCGGATCATCGAGGCTTTTCTCACAGTTCCGAGGCACCTTTTCCTCGATCCGGCAGTCAGGTCGAGAGCCTATGATGGATGTTCTTTCCCTATAGGATATAACCAGACGATCTCGCAGCCCTTTATACAGGCGGCGATGATGCAGCATCTCGATATAAAGAGTACGGACCGTGTCCTCGAAATAGGAACCGGCTCAGGATACCAGACAGCGATCCTGTCACTTATAGCAAGGGAAGTATGTTCGATCGAGAGGATCGAGGCCCTCAGCGCCGCAGCCGAAGCGGTCCTGACTGAAATACCTACAGGCAGGATAAGACTTAAAGCGGGAGACGGATCAGCCGGATGGCCGTATTATTCTCCCTTCGACAAGATAATCGTATCGGCTGCCACAAATGAACGTCCCGGAGAACTTCTGGCGCAGCTCGCAGAAAACGGATGTCTCATAGCGCCGGTCCAGGATATAGAAGAACAACTCGTGCTTTACAGAAGGAGGGGTGAAGAGATCGAGGAACAGAAACTTTCCAGATGTTCATTCGTACCCCTTTTGAAAGGAGTTGGCTGATTTGGCCCCCCTTTTCGCTGTCGCCCTGAATCTCTCGCCCAAGGTGATGACATTCATCCTCTCGATGCTGCCCATCTCGGAGTTGAGGGGAGCAATACCTTATGCTATATGGGTGGGAAAAATCGGCTGGAAAGAGGCCTATGTCATTGCCGTCATCGGCAACTTTATCCCAGTGATCCCTCTGCTTTTCTTTATGGAGAGGGCTTCGGTGTGGCTCAGAAAATATCCTCTGGGCGACAGGTTCTTCACCTGGTTTTTTAACAGGACAAGGAAAAAGGGGAAGCTTATAGAACGATTCGAGGCGATGGGGCTGACCATGTTCGTTGCAATACCCCTGCCCGTCACCGGAGCCTGGACTGGATGCGCGGCTGCGATAATCTTCGGCGTTCCCCGAAAATTCGCCATTCCCGCCATTTTCCTGGGTGTACTGATAGCGGGATGCATCGTCACCCTGGCAAGCATGGGGGTAATTTCATTCTGGGGAATACAGACGCAAGGGTAAACGAATTCGTTTGTGTTGAAACACAATAAGTGATATTTTATCGACTGGCGTCGGGGTGTAGCGCAGCTCGGTTAGCGCGCCTGCTTCGGGAGTAGGAGGTCGTCAGTTCAAATCTGACCACCCCGACCAATTTTTTGCTATGACACGTCAAATCTCCTTATATTATACCATTGCGATTGCGGCCCTGTCCTGTTTTGTGCTCGGTTCGTGCACGCCGTCCCCCAGATATCGCGGTGGTACTTCAAAACCGGCCACCGTAAAGCGTGATCCCGTGCGAGACAAAGAACCGGACCACGGGAATCTCGATATAGTCCTGAGAAATCCACTCGGTGGAGCCGGGGGGACGAAGATCAACAGTCCCTTCGGAATGAGGACTCACCCGTCCTACGGGACCCAGGAATTTCATCAGGGCGTTGATTTTGAAGCGGAAACAGGCGATGATGTATATGCGGCCGCCGGTGGCAAAGTCACTTATGCAGGCAGGCAGAAGGGATACGGGAAGGTCGTGATCATAGATCATGGCAGAAACATCTCATCGGTCTACGCACATCTGTCCGAGACTTCCGTACGTAAGGGGGACCAGGTCGAGTCGGGGCAGCGCATCGGGAAGGTCGGAGTAAGCGGAAACGCCACAGGCTCACACCTGCATCTGGAATTGAGAGTGTCCGGAGAAGCGGTGAATCCGCTCGATTACATGGAGATAAGATGAGTAGAAAGCGTCTGGACGACGACATTCAGAGGCAGTATTTCGACGATATCAGCAAGTATCCCATCCTCACAGCTGAGGAGGAGAGAGACCTCGCCAGAAAGGCCAGGGATGGGAGCGAGAAGGCAAGAAAGAAGCTGATAGTAAGCAACCTCAGGCTTGTAATCACTATCGCCAAATCGTATGCGTCTTACGGTGTTCCTTTTCTGGACCTTATCGAGGAAGGCAACCTCGGACTGATAAAAGCGGTCAGCAGGTTCGACCCTGAAAAAGGATTCCGGTTCAGCACTTATTCGTCATGGTGGATCCGCCAGTCGATCGTCAGAGCCATATCCAACTACTCGAGAACGATCAGGATCCCTATACATGTCTTTCAGCTGATGAGCAAATATATGGCGATCGAGAGCTCACGAAAGTACATCTCCCCGGAAGAAAAAGCTTCAGCGCTGGGCATATCGAAAAAGCGATTCAAGACACTCGAACGACTCGTTCGCAATATCCGCGCCCTGGACCTTTCCAGTTCCATCGACACATACAGTCAGCTGGCCACCAACATGGAAGCCGTCGATCCCTCTGATCCAGAGAGCATCGTCCTGAGCCAGATCGAGCACGAGGAACTCTCTGCACTGCTTGACCGTCTGTCCGAGAGGGAAAAACTCATTATCAAGGTCAGGTATGGTTTCGAGGATGGAGTTCCGAAGACCCTTGCTGAGACAGGTAAACTCATACACGTGTCACGGGAGAGGGTGAGGCAGCTCGAGATGCGCGCCCTGAAAAAACTAAAATTCCTGGTAGAATCTGAAAAACCGGGCAATCAAGAATAAGGAGAGACGATGAATCCCGATATCAGAAAGTGGATCCGGGATATACCTGATTTCCCTGAAAAAGGAATACTTTTCAGGGACATAACACCTGCGCTTCTCGATCCGATAGCTTTCAAGAGCATCTGTGACAGTCTCGTGGAGAGATATCAGGACAGGAAGATCGACAAGATAGCAGGCATAGAAGCGAGAGGGTTCTTTTTCGCCTCAGTACTTGCATACAAGCTCGGAAAAGGGATGATTCCCCTGAGAAAGCCAGGCAAACTACCATGGAAGACTGTGTCGCGAAGCTACAGCCTGGAATATGGGAGCGCAGCCTTAGAGATGCATGAAGACGCTGTCTCTGAAAACGAGAGGATCCTCCTTATCGACGACCTGCTGGCAACAGGCGGAACAGCCGCAGCTGCCGCCGAACTGATAGAGAGCAGGGGAGGAGTGATCGAGGAGATCACCTTCCTGATCGAACTGTCCGATCTCAGCGGCAAAGAGAAGCTGGGAGGGCGTCCGTCATTTTCCCTGCTGACTTATTGATCAAATCGAACAAACCGTTTGCCTTTCGAGGTGGATATACATAATATACCCGTTGAGATTATCCCGCCCCCGTAGCTCAGGTGGATAGAGCACCGGTTTCCTAAACCGGGTGTCGGACGTTCGAGTCGTTCCGGGGGCGCCATTCTTAAAGGGGAGCGATTGATCCGCTCCCCTTTCTCTTGAACATAATGAACCAATCGCGCTACGATATAATGCGATTTATTTCTTATATCGCATTATTCACAGTGTTAGCCATGCGAGGCGTATTATATTGCATGGCGCATTGCATATATCCATCCACCATCCGGCAATATTCTACCCGGTCCACGATACCTCAGCAGGCTATGGACATTGCTTGCTGACGTTCTTTATAGGTACTATCTTATATTTATACAAGGGGTTAGGACGACAAAATATTACCGGTAATTCCTTATGATATCTTTTCGAGGTAAGGCACGCCGTATGCAGTCCCATATATTGCCGGACTTCCCGGCACTGGGAGATTGAGAAATTTGCCATGGAGGTGATCACGGTGCTGCCGATACTACTGATAATTGATCTGTTCTGGTGGCTTCGCTGAAAAGAATCTCGCTCCTGAAAGGTATAAATGTTCCCGTCGATAGGGGTGTATCGGCGGGAACGTTTATTCTACCCCGATACATTTTGTCATTAACATATCATAATATAACCTTATTTATAAGGTAAGCGCAGTATCAGGCTGTATTCATTACAGTTATAAAATGATAATATTTCGATTTTTTCCTTGACATGCTCTTCGGTGACAGTATAATCAGGTAAAAGTTTGGGGCAAGCGGACTGCGCGATCGTGATTCATCGGCTCCCAAGCCAATCCTTTCAAGCGAAGCGATCTTGCTGCTCAGGCCTCTGTAGAGTTGAAAAGACACGTAACGCAATGTAGTCCGTCTGGTCCCAATATAAAATGAGGAGTGGAAGACCATTCCTCATTTTTCTTGAGTCAATACGCGTTTCCTTCTATCTGACCCTGAAGATCACCGCCGTCATATCGTCCTTCACACTCCCGTCCCCGAAGTCAAGAACGTCGCTGAAAAGCTTATCCATCAATTCCTTCATCTCCAGTGACCTGTTGGCCTTCAGGAATGCGATGATCCTCTCCTCCCCGAAATACTCTCCCGAACTCCTCTCCTGGTCGATAAATCCGTCCGTGTATGAGATGAGCAGATCGCCTCTTCCCAGCTTTATCACGCCGTTACTGAACCTGGAGTCGGGATCCACACCGACAAGTATACCGCCACGCTGAAGCTTGGTTATACCACCATCCCCTCGAATGATAATGGGGGGGAACGCTCCACCGTTACTGAACTTGAGGATTCGAGTCTCCTGATCGTATACGGCATAGAAGAAGGTAGCGAATCTGCTGAGATCGCTTCTGTCATAGAGCAGCCGGTTGAGAGCAGTCAACACTTCGGCTGGTGATTTAGCCGCCGTCGCTTCAGCCCTGAATCCTGCCTGAAGAGTAGTCATCAAGAGGCAAGCGGGAATACCCTTACCGGAGACATCGGCCACGGCAAAACCCGTTATTCCGGGAGCAAGGTCGACATAGTCATAGAAATCTCCTCCGACCTCTCTGCTTGTCCGCATGGCTCCGAGTATCTCGGCATTCTTCATGACAGGAGGCCCGGCGGGGAGGAGGCGCCGCTGAATCTCACTGGCCAGATGGACCTCTTCTTCGAGTTTTTCCTTCTCCATCGAATCCTTGTAGAGCAGTTTGTTCCTGACAGCGGCTGCGCTTCTCTCCCCAAGGAACTCCAGTATCTCGGCATCGATCCTGCCAAAAGGCTTCCCTGAAAGTTTTTTTCCGAGAACAGCAAATCCCAGCAGCTCGCTCTGCTCCACAAGGGGAACTATTACCGAAGCGTCCGACAATGACAGGAACTCTCTCGAGGTCCTGTCAAGGTTGCTGTTGATCCAGATGCGGTCGTAGTATTCAACCATCAGCGGCAGTTTCTTTTCCCCGGCCAGATTTATCAGACCTGTATCCTTTGAGAGGGAAGTGAGAGAAACCCCCGTACCGTCCGGACAGCATCCGGCCATGGTAAAGTTCCTTCCCCCGTCACTGAGAAATAGAAGGACGTATCTGGCATCAAACAGGTCCCTGAGTGTACAGGTAACGAATTCTGTCATCTGTTCAAGGGTGCCGTGGGACTGAATGCTCCTCGAGAATTCCATAACCTTCTCACGGAAGATCTTCCTGTTTGTGTTGAAGATCCTGTCTATCATGCCCAGCAGGCTTGTCCGCGCAGGGACAAAGATGGCTATGACAAGCAATACGCTCAGGAAGGCAACGAAATAATACCGTGCATCCGGAAACCCTTCAAAACTCTCTCCCATGGATCTACCGAAAATGAAGAGCGTGGCGCCTAGAATGGCCGGCACGATCACAAAGAACAACCCCGCCCGGAATACTAATCTCACGTCAAATGCATCGTGTCGCAGAATCACGTAGGTAAATGATGCCGATATGAAGGAAAGAAAGAGAATTGCCGCGTGCTCATGAGGTATCTGTACGTCAGGCAGGAAGAACCGCATGACCATGATAAGGAGAAAGGGAAGAAGCCCAAGTATAAGCCCGATCGTTGCTATCCGAAACTTGACCTTCTGGATCCGGTCGGAGGCAAGATATGTCCTTACGAAGAAAAAGACGCACGCCAGCATATACAGCAACCAGTAGATAGATGTAACGCCGTTAAGTGTCAGGACGATCCCGCGATCGATCCCGGAAGAGTACCTCAACATGGCCACGACAAACAGTGCGAGAAAGATCAGGGCAGGAGGGATGTACAGGATCTTTCTTATCAAATATCTCCTCGACCCGGATGTTATCTCCTTCCCGGGAAAGATCAGGAAGAAATGAAGAAAGAAAGCGGGAAAGAATACCATCAGGAAATCGTAAGCAAGTTCCCCGGCAAGATGGAGGAAAGGGACGGGCGAAACAGGCCTGATCGTCAGAAGAAAGGCAAAAGTGAGGCAGTTGATCGTAAAAAGGAACCCAAGCTGGTCAGGTCTTCGCAGAATCACGACCAATCCGAGAAATATGAATGTGAAAGCCGTCAGGCTGGACGCAACCCGCCTGAATATTTTAATGGCCGGCCGGGGAATCCTCTGAACATTTAATTCCAGTAATGAATCTCCCCTTGCAACTGTATAGACCTGTGACTCTTCCGAGGAAACCGACTCAGCGAGAAAACGGAAGTGGTTGATATTTCTTACAGCAACGCCGTCGACCCCGATAATCTCGTCGCCACGCTCCAGAGGAAGCAGCCTGTTGGGGCTTTCCTTCTCGAACTCGAAGAAAACCAGATTGTTATGACGTATTCCGGTGTAAGGGGTATCCGGCAGTCTCGATATCCCCGCGATGTCGAGAATCGTGATCAGAATAGCGCCGGCGATCAGCCCAAGTCTGATGAACCTGATCACATTGCCCTCCCGGGTGTGGACTGCCCGAGGGCAGTTTCGCAGGAGCCAGCTCCCCTGTCAAGCATTTCAGAGATTTCCGGCTGGTTCCTCTGTAGCGTTTTTCCTTGAAATCGAGGGCAAACCGATGTTTATTACAAGTGAAGGAGGTATTTGAACTTGGCACAGAACAGACTTTCGAAACACGACATAAAAGAAGATAATTTCGTCACAGCGGTCCTGCGTGCGAAGGAGTTCATCTACGAGCACCAGAACGCGTTCTTTATCGGTCTGATCGCCGTCATCGTGATCATCGCCGGAACCCTCTGGATGATGAATTCCAGGGAGAAGACTCAGGATTCTGCTTCCACACAGTTCGCGGAAGCTCTTGCGTCTTTCCGGAGCGGTGACATCAAGACGGCCGAAGAGATGTTCAAGATCATTGACGAGAGATTCAACGGATTCGAAGAAGGAGCCTACTCGGCTTACCTCGCCGGAAAATGCGCGCTCGAGGACGGGAGGAATACTCACGCGATCGAGCTGTTTGACAGCTATCTGAGGAGATCCGGGAAACATCCTTTCTTCCACGATGCCGCGGTGGAGGGGCTGGCTACCGCCTGGGAAAACGAGAGAGACTACGAGAAGGCTTCCGATGCCTACCTTCAGCTGGCCGATGATATGAAGACAAACTCTTTCGTGGAGACGGCCTACCTTCGAAAGGCGGCCGACGCGCTCAAGATGAGCGACAGGAGGGAAAAGGCGATCGAAGTCCTCGAGAGACTCCACGAACTGTCATCCGGAATCGAGAAACGAGATATTGAGATAGAAATAGAGATCCTGCGTGGTTGATCTCAAGGATGACGAAATGTCAAATACCCTACCTGATGGTGAGAAGCTGACAGCTTCTCCTTCGGAGAGATCCAGGTGGATAGCAGCAACGAGCTATCTCACGTTCCTCTGTTTTTTCTCTCTGTGGCGGGCAAAGGATGACCCCTTCATCAAATACCACGCGCGGCAGGGGTTCCTTTTACTGCTCGGCGAGTGCGTCATCATTGTGGCTACCTTGATACTGGAGGTGACGATAGGAAAACTCAGACTGGTCGGATTGCTCGTGATCGGGCTGTTCCGGCTTGCAGCAGGACTGGGCGCACTGACTCTGTCGGCAGTCGGTTTTGTCAAGGCCCTGTTCGGGGAGTACTGGCATCTGCCATTGCTCGGGGACTACAGAGAAAAGGTCCCGGGGCTGCATGTCGAGGATAAGTAGTTTTTTCTTGACACTCTGAAAAACATGCGGTTATTCTGCGGCTGATATAGTAGAGAATTTGAACTTGAGAAACCGGGCATGAGGTAAGTAAAGAAGGAGGAAGGTACGATGAAGAGACTGACAATGACTGCGCTGATTTTGCTCGCTCTTACAACGGGAGCGTTTGCACACGAGGGATCGATCGGCCTGTACACCGATGTAAGCGCTTCAGATTGCGACATGTCATTTGCGCCTTATATATCCGCAGATATTATTATCATGTATTTCAAAAGCGACTCGGGACCAGATGGTATAACAGCTGCCGAGTTCAGGGTAGAGGTACCGGGGAGCCCTATTCTGGTCATATCCAGCTTTGAGAAGAGCCCTGATGTATCCGTGACAATGGGTGACATCTCGACAGGTATTGCGTGCTCTTTCACAGGCTGTACCGGAAGCGGCAGCGATTATTTGCACATAGGCACTCTGGCCGTAATGGCGATGACCGCCGATCCAGTGCAGATCAAGATACTGGCCTCGGGTCAGCTCACCTTGCCGCCTTTTGAGCCCATTGTAACGATGTGTGACGATCCTTTGAGGACGATCGTCGCCGTACTCGGAGGATGGTTCACGTCACCTAACGGCACCTGCGATGTCGGAACCGAGGAGACGACCTGG
>DAOVNN010000235.1 GCA_030630165.1 Candidatus Krumholzibacteriota bacterium | reverse complement strand
GGCGGCAGGGCCGTCCTGATCGCCCACAGCTGGCTGGGCCCGGAAAAGAGGTCGCGGAACAACGACTATCATATATGCGCAGCGGTACTGGAACGGATGCGCAACAGAGACAGGGCCGTTTTCATCGACAGAGAGCTCTCCGCCGCCGGCCTGAGAGAGGTGATCTCGCACCTCGACACCTTCGTCGCCTGCCGGTTCCATGCGATGATCTCGTCGCTCTGCGTCAGGGTTCCCTGCGTGGTCCCGGCATGGAGCCACAAGTACAGGGAGGTAATGGACGAGTTCGGGCTGGGGCGTTATGTGATCGACATGTCCCGGCTGAGCGTCGACAGCCTGACCGAAGCAGTCAGGGAAACGCTCTCCGGCAGTGAGGAGATCAGGCGGATGATCGAGACATCCCTTCCCGCAGTCAGGGAATCCTCCCGCAGTCAGCTCGAATATACGGCGGATTTCCTCGATAAGGCAGAGATATCGGTCCGGACTGGAGGGATATCGGCCCGCCTTTACCAGGATATATACAGGAAAAGGCTCCGCAGGGCCTGGATGGGATACAGCGCTCAGGCGGATATCCGCGAGGGAGCCGCTTCCGGAGGGCTCGTATCGACCCTTCTGATCGACCTCCTCGAAAGAGGTGAGATAGACGGCGTGATCGCCGCCCGGACTTCGCCGGGCAGCGGCGGCCTCGAGTTCGAGACGGTCCTCTGCAGGACCACGGCCGAGATACTCGATTGCGGTACAAGCATTTACAGCGATTTCAGCCATGCGGCAGGGATTATAGATATTCTCAAAAAAACAACAGGCCGGTTTGCGGCCGTCGCTCTCCCCTGCCAGTGGACAACGATCGGTAAATGGCTCGAAAGCAAACGTCCCCGTGCGGGGGAGCTCATCCTGAGGGTCGGGCTCTGGTGCGGCCACGCGACCCACAGGCGCCTGGTGAACGACTTCCTCGACGGCAGATCGGTGGAAAAGAGCTCCATAGACAGATTCTGGTACAGGAAAGGGATCTGGAGGGGCGCGACAGAGATTCTCATGAAAGACGGATCGACGATCAGGATCCCCTTCAACCATGGCTACGGCCTGCTTCAGAATCTCTACGTCGACTGCATGGGACGCTGCCTCTCCTGTGAGGACCACTTTGCGGACGACTCGGACATCAGTTTCGGCGACGCGTGGCTGCCTGAGATAAAGAAGAGGCGGAAGAAGCACTCGATGGCCGTATCCCTGACGGACAGGGGAGACGAGGCAGGCGATATCCTCGTCTCCTCCGGCAGGGCTCTCATATCAGAGGTCCCTCCCCTGCTCGCCGTTCAGGCCCAGAAGCGGGCAGTCATCTGGCATACCCACGGTACAGCCGGCCGGGAGAAAGTCTCGGGGATCTTCGGCCTCAAGGTAAGGGGCTCGGGCAGGTTCTCCGCGAGGTGGAACGACCGCGTTTCGGCATTCATGATACTCCTTGCCCGGAGAACCTTCGCCGGCAGGATGCGGCCCGTCATGATGAGACTCCCCTGGCCCCTGCATTATATGTATATGCTGGCGCAGAAGACCTTCCTGAACTTCTGACCCCACCGCGGTCAGCGAAAGGCGAACCTTGGACGAAAATATGGATCAGCCGCCAAAAGGGACCAGGCGTAAGGTGTACCGCTGGATTCTTTTCGCCGCGACCCTGGTCGCCGTGACCTGGTTCGTATGGATGAACGCGGACAGACTCGCGGCGTACTCCTCCCGGATAAAGGCATGGGCAGTGCTGCTGTCCTTCCTCGCCGTAGCAGCGGCGTATCTCGCCAGGTTCGCCGCCTGGACCCGCCTCGCATTACTCTTCGGTCTCCATGCACCGGTCAGAAAGGCCGGCAGGGCATATTTTCTCTCTGTCCTCGGGAGATATATCCCGGGGAAACTCGGCCTCGCTCTCATCAGGATAGAAGCGTACAGGCCCCAACCACCCGAACGCGTCGCCCTGGCGACCGGCACCGAGCTCGTAACGGCCCTTTCAGCGGCATTTATCCTGATGCTCGGCGGTATCGCGTCCGCTCCGGGCACCTTCCCCGCATGGATGAAATGGGCGGCGCCGGCAGGGATACTGATTACCCTGGCTCTACTCTCACCGCCTGTGCTGCACCGGTTCGCGGGACTGATCTTCAGGCTGACGGGCAGGAAACAGCCGGGGCGCCTTCCCGGATACGGGCCGATGCTCGGGCTTACCGCCCTCTACATAATACCGGGGCTCCTGCAGGGGATCGGGCTCTACGTGCTGCTCCTCTCGCTCGGTCCCGTGCCGCCCGGGAGTTACCTCACGATAACCGGGGCATACTATACGGCCGGCCTTGCGGGAATGCTCGCCGTCTTCGCCCCTGGAGGACTCGGTGTCAGGGAGGGGATCCTGATGCTCGTACTGCCGCTGGTGGTCCCGAAAGAATCGGCGATCATCGCGGCCCTGCTCCTGCGGTTCGTCATGATCGCAGTTGAGCTGTCGCTTGCCGGGATATCAGGCGCACTCGCGGCGCGCTGGGGGAAATGATTATTCCCTCTTCCTCAGGCTCGCCAGGATCTCCTCCTGGTTGATCCTCATCCTCGCGAACATGTCGAGGATAAATCCGAGAAGAAAACTCATCGCCGAGAGGATAAAGAGAAAACCGGCGAGGAAGCCCGCCCACTTGTGCGGAGTGAATGTACTGGTCCGCCCGTAATGCACCGCGAGAAAAACCGCCGGAACGAGACCGGCCGCGAGCAGCACGGTCGAAACGCCGGCGAAGAGCCTCAGCGGCTTGTAGTCACGCATCGTCCTTACGATGATCTTCATCGTCTGCCAGGCATACCTGAAGAGATTGGAGGCAACCCTCGAGCGGCCGTGTTCGCGTGTGCCCCTCACCTCGACGGGTACCTCGAGTATCGTAATGTCCTTGAAGGCGAACTCGAGGAAGGTCTCCTGGGTGTATGTGAATTCGCCGAACAGGTTGAGTCTCAGCAGCGCCTCCCTCGAGTAGGCCCGGAATCCGCACGAGACGTCATGAAACCGCCTGCCGGTCAGCCTGCTGATGAGCCCTGACATCATCCTGTTACCGAGAAACTTCGTCCTGCTCATCTCCGGATATAGACCGGGATCCTTGAAGCGTGAAGCGGTAACGAAATCAGCGTCACCGTCCGCGACGGGCCCGACGAGCTTGACAATATCTGACGGGGCGAACTGTCCATCCCCATCCATGTTTACCATTATATCGGAATGAAGGGTCAGCACCCGGCGCCTGCCCGTATCGAACGCGGCCCCGACGCCCCTGTTGCGTCCGTGGCTGATCACCTCGGCGCCTCTCTCCCGTGCCACAGCAGCCGTACCATCGGTCGATCCATCGTCGATGACGATGACTGAATCGACAAACTCCGGCATCGAATCCAGCACTCCGCCGATGGCCAGCTCCTCATCAAGAACCGGGACGACGACCGTTACGGTCTTGTCCTTGTACATTCCACCTCACCTCTTCATGTTACGACATGCTCGATAGTATCGAAACGGCGGCCTTCCGTTCAATCGTTTTTACATGCTTATGCGGGTGTCCTCGTCGGGGAATCATTCCGGCTTTGGCGCGGGGTCGGGACCTCTCCTGAAGTATCGGATGATCCTCATCAACAGGAAGGCTGAATAGAATATCGCCAGATGTTCGGCGAGCAGCCTGTTCGTATTCCTGCACGTGGAAAAGAGGACCAGAAGTCCCAGATAGATGAGCACGGGGTACAGAAGCACTCTGTGCTCCCTCGAATGATACCTGAGCAACCCGACGAGCCCGCTCAGGGCGGTCAGCATGTAGAGATATGCTCCTAAAGTACTGCTGTTGCGAATATTCTCGCTCGTCATTGAGCTGGACGGCTCCACCCATCCCGCCCCTCTCGAAAACAGCATCGATACGTTGATATACAACCTGTCGGCGAGATGGTAGAAATCCTTCAATTCCCTGATCATCCACCTCGAGAGATCGAGCTCCAGAGCCTCCGCGCTGTATACGGGAACGAGGATCCCTTCCCGCATCGAATTTCTCATGGTCAACGGCAGGACGAAGACCAGAAGCGCACCGAGAAAGATCTTTTTCTTTCCCGACACCAGCAGAAAGCCCGGCACAAACAGCAGGATATAGGGATCGACAAGTATGCCGAGCCCGAGCACCGCTCCGGCCAGGGCGTTACCTCTCTTTCCCTCCTTCGTCCTTATCAGGATGAGCGTGACGATGAGGATGGCGAGGATCCCCGGCACCCTCGGCGAAAGCGCCAGAGAGGCCATGATGTAATTGACATAAAGAGCCGAGATCGCCGCCGCGATAACGGCAGTGGTCCTGTCTGACATCTCTCTGGCGATGTAGTAGATCAGTGCCGCAGAGACTGTGCCGATGATCCCCTTCATCACAAAGGCCGCTTTCGCGGCGCCGTGGCCGAAGATCCCCAGGCAGATCCGGAGAAACAATATGTACAGGGAAGGCGACGCGGAATCTACAGATTCTCCTCTTATCTGGCCGATATACCTGACGCCCTCACCCGCCTGGTCGTAAAGGGTCGCGTCATAAGAGATCGCGAACCACATCCTCAGAACGAGCGCCAGCAGGAGGATGACCGCAAGAATGTCCCAGTCGGGCGGCAGCATCTCCCGGAAGGTCCGCTTCTGCTTCTGTCCCTGTTTCTCCTGTTGTCTGCGCTTCCTGCCCCTGCTGCTCTTACCCATCGCCCTCCACCTCCGGGCTACCGGCCGTCTCCGGCGAGAAACGGCCGGGCCGGATCGCCCGGTCGATGAAGATCGCGCTGAAGATGATGAATACAGGCTCGACGAGCAGCCTGTACCTCACCTTGAAGATTGCCAGAAAAACAAAGGCAGCGAGATAACTTATCAGCAGATATGCCAGTATCCTGTTCTTTTCGTCCATGTCGATTATCATGCCCGCCATGCCGAACAGCATGACAGGCAT
>DAOVNN010000295.1 GCA_030630165.1 Candidatus Krumholzibacteriota bacterium | reverse complement strand
CCGTGGTGCCATCTGCTCTACAGCGAGAATATGCTCGAGCAGCTCCTCGAGCTGTCGCTGCAGCGGCGGGGTGACGGGGATCCGGCAGGGGAGGCGGCGAGGCTGATGGGCGACTTCCGCACCTCGAACAACAGGATCGATGTATCCTCCTACCGGCGGATCCTCGAGGGGGTCCCGTCGCTGGAGATGGTCTTCGAGGAGCTCAAGCCTCCGCGATTCGGTTTTCTCGGGCCCTTGACCTCGATCCCCCGCCTCGGTGAACTCTTTACCGGAACGGTAACGGCGGTCCTGCGTAAAAAGGAATGAACTCCCGCCCCTGTGGGGCATTCCGCCTTGACGAGGCATACCCTCTGATGTAACTTCCACAGGCGCCCCGCAGTGCGGGGACGGAACGGAAAATAATGAAACGCGCTTATCTTGCATACATCCTATCAGCCGCCTTCGCCCTGCTTGCAGTGACGGGAGGGTGTGGTACCGACGCCGAGGGGCCTGTCACCAGGCCGTTCCACGAATCGGGATGGTACAGTCCCCAGGCGGGCGATACGGAGAGATACGTCGATACCTTCAGCAGCGTCTCGATGATCGAGGTCCCGTACGGGATCGGCGAGAGCTCGACACTGAAGCTTGGTGAGACCCAGGGCGTGGTCTACACGACCCTGCTGATGCAGTTCAACTACGATTCACTCTTCAACTATGAGGGACTGACAGTTGATTCGGTGATCCTCGACCTTCCGGTCATCATCGTGCAGGATACACTCTTTCATCTCGGGGTCACATTCAACGAGCTTCTCGAGGATTTTTCAGAGTTCGACACGATCACCTCACCTCCGGCCTGCGATCCCGATCCGATACCGGGGCAGAATGGAGAGACGGTCAGGGACATCAACGCCGAGAGAACCGAGTTCAGCATCGACAAATCGATCGTCCAGGGATGGGTGGACGGGACCTCGACTCCATGGGAGTCCGGGATCTCGATCAACTGGGCCTATCAGCCCGATACCCTGGGCCTGATCGAGATGTACGCGCAGAATTACGGCACCAACCCGCCCGTTCTCAGGGTGATCTTCGAGGGCGGCGACGATGTGCTGCTTCCCGATATTTCCGACTACACGATAA
Organism: Candidatus Krumholzibacteriota bacterium; assembly: GCA_030630165.1. Classification (GTDB taxonomy): domain Bacteria; phylum Krumholzibacteriota; class Krumholzibacteriia; order Krumholzibacteriales; family Krumholzibacteriaceae; genus JAUWCL01. The sequence continues at coordinate 2,621 of DAOVNN010000295.1, read as the reverse complement.
CATCCGACAATATCACCGCTCTCGCCGCGGCGGGAGGGACGGCGCGCAGGATATTCTTCGAGTTCGACCTGGCCGGGGTCCCCGAGCTGGCCACGCTGAATTATTCGGCGCTCGTTTTCCATACAGACGGTGCCAGGGGACTCGGCGCCACCTTCGGCGAGCAGCTGGTCGGGGCGACGACTGATTTTTACTACTACATCTACGCGCCCGACTCACCCGATCCGGAAGATCCCGGGATACTCGAGGGAACAGGCGTTTCGAGAAACGCGCTGCCCGTTAATATCGACGCGAAGATCAAGATTCCACTGGGACAGTACATGATAGATATCATGAGCGGAGAACGGGTGAATAACGGCCTTGTCCTTCAGTCCGATCTGGAGACCGCGAGGATCCAGATACTTGCGATGTTTGATACGGCTGCGGGTGATTCGCTCAGGCCGTATATCGAGATTATCTACACGATGCCGACCGACTTCGGGGGGCAGAAATGAGGAAGGTCGCCGCGGCAGCGGCAGTCATCCTCGTCATGCTTCTTCCCTGCGGGGCGAAGTCGCAGACTATCTACGGGATGAATTATATCGGCGAGGCGGTCCATATGGGCAGCTCGAGGCACGAGGCGCTCGGCTACTCGGCTGTTGCCGTTCAGGATACGACCAACTCGGTGACATCCAATCCCGCCTCGACGGCAGATCTGAACAAGGTGACCCTGACCGTGCATCAGGTGCTCAGCGCGAGCAGGGTCTACTTCCTTGATTACGATTCAAGGCAGACGAGGTATACAGTTCCGACCTTCACAGCCTCCTTCCCGCTGCGAAAGGGTCTGGTCCTCACCGCCGGTTACAGGACGAGATTTTACGGCAGGGCGGATTTTGCCTACCAGATTGAAGTCGAGAACGCTCCGACCGCGTTCCAGAACTACAAGCTCGACAGCAACCTCTTTATGCTCCCGGTGATCATGGCCTGGAGACCGCTGAGTTCGCTGCGGGTCGCAGCCGAGGCCCAGTTCAATCTCGGATCAGTCATTGACAAGGTCAACGTATGGTTCAACGATCTGGAATACAAGAACGTCAACTCGAAGAGAAGGCGCAGCTATTCGGGCATCTCGTGGGGAGCGTCCGTTCTGTGGGAGGCTCACCCCCGTCTCTGGCTGGGATGCAACATCGACGGCCCCGTCGACTACTTCGTTGATGAAGTGATCGAGAACACTACAGCCGTTCTCGATACTACGACGTCGTTCGACTATTCGCTGCCCCTCGCCTTCGATGTGGGGTTTGCGGCTAATCCTTTCGGCAGGTGGTGGCTCTCGTCGTCGTACTGGATGAGGTCCTCGACTGCTCCGACCGGATTCCCGCAGCTCGAGGGAAATGTCGGTGACGAGACTCATATCGGCATCGGCATCGAGAGGCGCGCGAGCAGAGAAGGACACACCCTCAACCGGATCCCGATCCGGCTGGGGTTCTATACCGACAAGTGGCACATCCAGTTCCCTGAAGGGCAGGAGGTCACGTCGATGTTCCTGACGGTGGGATCGGCCATTCCCCTGGGCAACTCGCCGGGTGCCATTGACTTCACCCTGGAGTTCGGGCGGACGGGTTCAAAGACGGTGAACTTCGTCGAGGAGAACATCTTCCGGTTCGGACTGAGTTTCAGTGTGGCGGAATCCTGGTCGAGACGGAAGACCGTGAGGCACTGACGGACCGTTTCATCCGAACAGGGCCCCGGGGTACAGGTCCGGGACAGGCAATATGAAAGCGGCAGTAATCAAGATAACAATCCTCGCGGCGGCGATCCTCTTCCCGCCCGAACCGGTCATCGGGCAGTCTTTCGCGGAGGAAGGCCGGGCGGCGCAGCAGGCTTCACCGCAGAATGTCGGCGAGATACCTCTCTCGCAGCAGCTCGAGGGCCTTCAGCCACTGCCGAGACTGGCCTACCTGCATCACCTGATGAAGCAGGGACGCGCGGATGCCGACGTGATGTTTCAGACTGCCGTCGCCTTCCACGAACTCGGCCGGATCGACTCCGCCCTGCATTACTATGACAGGGTTATCGCGATCGATCCGAACAATTTCAAGTCGCATGTCAACAAGGGCGTCCTCTACGACGACGAAGGAGATTACGCCAGCGCCATCAAAAGCTTCGCGACGGCGGCAACGCTGAATCCTGATGATGTACTGGCCCATTCTCATCTGGCCTTTCTTCTTCATCAGAACGGCGACCACAGGGCGGCATGGGACCATCTCCATTCGGCCCTCGTGATCGATCCCGCCCATCCCCAGCCGCACTTCTATCTCGCTGTATTCTTCTGGGAGGCGAAGATATTCCGGGAGGCTATGAGGGAATGGGAGACAGTAATGGACCTCGAACCGGACGGTTTCCTCGCTGTTAAAGCCCGTGACAACATAGTGATGCTCCAGAAAGCACTCGAATCGCCCTCTCCGGAAGGAGACTGGCACCCCGAACGGTAAATAAATCTACATCTTGACAGTTCAGGCGGCTTTTTCTAGATTTAAACCGGGTAAGGGATTATTATAAGGAACTACGAATACTGACCCCTGTACATGAAAGGAAGAGATCGTGACAAGACTTCTATCCATAATTACCGTTCTGGTGATTGCAACAAT
>DAOVNN010000371.1 GCA_030630165.1 Candidatus Krumholzibacteriota bacterium | reverse complement strand
TCCGGAAGAAGGGAGAATCGGTGAAAGGTCTGTTCACCGGCAGGATAATCAGAACTCAGAGACTTTCCCCTTCAAGCCATCTCGTCGTCTTCGAACGGCCCAGGGGTTTTCCCGATGCCGCGCCGGGGCAGTTCGTCTCACTCAGGATAACATCTACGATCACGCCTCTTCTGAGGCGCCCTTTCAGTATCATGGATCTTACAGGAACTGAGCTTCATCTCCTTGTGAAGGTCGTTGGAAAGGGTTCAGAGATACTGGCACACGCGCCGTGCGGTACCGAGATGGATATTGCCGGTCCGCTCGGCGGTACGATATTTCCATCGCCTGATAAGAAGGATGCTGTGTTTGTCGCTGGTGGCACAGGGCTAGCGCCGATGATCTTCGCCGCGAGGACATGGAAACGGGACGGATCTCTCGGCCGTGCGGATCTCGTCTACGGGGCGGGCTGCGAGGATGAACTGCTCGTGTCGCTCTGCGAGGAGGATTTCACCGCCGTTCATGCGGCTACCATCGACGGATCGTGCGGGTTCGAGGGTGACGCCGTGACACTGCTCGAGCAGATGGTAGAGGCGGGAGAGGCCGGTGGCGGTATCCTGTACTCATGCGGACCGGAAGGAATGGTCCGGGCCATGGAAAGAAAAGCCGCAAAAGGCTTCAGGAGACATCTTACCTCACTGGAATCGGTGATGGCGTGCGGCGTCGGAGCGTGCCGCGGATGCACTGTTCCCGTTAAAACAGGTGGCGAGTCTGCCCTGCAGGCAATATGCAGTGACGGAACTGTCTTTGACGCCTCGGAGATAGACTGGGAAAGGTGGGAAGAATGAGCCGGCACTCCCTCGAGACGAAGATAGGCGCAGTGACCCTGAGTAACCCGGTTCTTCTAGCTTCCGGCCCCGCCGGATACGGGCTCGAGTACGAAGGTATGATCGACCTCGTACGCATTGGCGGTGTTGTGACGAAGACGATATCATTCGAGCCGAGAGAAGGCAATCCAGGCACACGGCTTCACGAGACCGGCGGAGGACTGCTCAACAGCATCGGGCTCGAGAACGTCGGGGCGGATGTCTTCTTCTCCAGCAAGATGCCGGCACTGGCCGAGGCCGGAATCAAGCCGGTTGTGAGCCTCGCAGCAGAGGACTGGGACGGTTACAGGAAACTACTCGACGCGACCGCGAAAGCAGGCGGTGTCGATATCGTAGAACTGAACCTGTCATGCCCCAATGTCGAAAGAGGCGGGATGGCAGTTGGAACGAATCCAGAGCTTCTGGCGAAATATGTCCGGCACGCGAAGGATATCCTTCCGGGAATGACCGTACTTGCTAAACTGACACCCAATGTCAGTGACATCACTGCCCTGGCCCTGGTCGCGGAGGAGGCGGGCGCTGACGGCATTACAGCGATAAACACCCTGCTCGGAATGGATCTGGACATCTCCGCGGGACGTCCGGTATTCAAGCGGGTACGGGCCGGATTGTCAGGGCCTGCGGTTCTGCCGATTGCTCTCGACGCCGTCTGGAGGATATCGAGGACTGTCGATATCCCCGTCGTCGGGGTCGGAGGGATAACGAGTGTTGCGGACGCGATGAAGTTCTTCATGGCAGGCGCTGCCGCGATCCAGATCGGTACGGCCATATTCTATGATCCGGCACTTCCTGAGAAGATCGTAGAAGCGCTCGAGGAGACAGGAATACCCGACGCGCTCGCTGACTGAGATGTACGGCTTTGTATTTATAAATAAATAATACTGATGAAAGGAAATCGATGACACCCTCGAAGAGAACTGCCCGTATCATCGCTGCTCTGGACGTTGAAAAAAGGATCGACGCGATCTCCCTCGTGGCGGATCTGAGGGGGAAGGTCAGTCTATTCAAGGTGGGAAGCAGATTGTTTACCGCCGAGGGCCCTGGAATGATTTCCGAGATCAGCGATGCGGGTGGATCGGTCTTTCTCGATCTCAAGTTTCACGACATCCCGGCCACGGTGGCGGGGTCAGTCCGGGCCGCCTGCGGCCTGCATGTTTTCCTGATGACTATTCATACAGCCGGCGGGTATGACATGATGAAGGCGGCTGCGGACGAGGCGGCAGCGTTCGCCGACCGAAGCGGACTTCCGAGGCCGAAACTTGTAGGGGTCACGGTGCTTACGAGCATGTCCGAGGAGGATCTCGCTGAGGCATCGGGTTACGGCGGGAGTGTCGAGGATCTCGTTCTCAAGAGGGCCGAACTGGCGAAGAAGTCCGGACTGGACGGTATCGTCGCCTCGGTGAAGGAAGCGGGCAGGATACGCGAGGCGCTCGGGGACGGTTTTATCATCGTGACGCCGGGAATCAGGCCGGCCGGTTCCGCGGCGGGTGACCAGAAGCGCATAGCGACACCACGGGACGCGATCGAGGCCGGATCGGATTATCTCGTAATAGGACGTCCCATATATCAGGCGGAATCCCCTGGAGCGGCGGCCGACGCTATCCTCGCCGAGATGGGAGAGAGCGGCAAGTGAATCCCATGTGGAAGGCCGTTGCGATCTTTGCCGCGGTCTACAGCGGACTTATTATGTTCAAGCGCGGTCGCTGGCTTACTGCATGGTTCGGGTTTATTGCTGCTCT
>DAOVNN010000326.1 GCA_030630165.1 Candidatus Krumholzibacteriota bacterium | reverse complement strand
TGTGAGAAAAAGGGGGGGAGCGACACTAAAAATCGCTTCCCCCCCCTTTTTCATCATGATCGTAATCAAGCGTTAGAGTCCGTATTCGTTCCGGTCGGCTCTGAGCTGGCCGCATGCCGCTCCGATATCTCCGCCCTGGCTCCTTCTGACAGTAACCGCAGGTGCAGTGGGCAGGAGTATCTCGATGAACGTGTCGATTGTTTTCTCATCCGGGCGCTTCAGGCTGCAGCCTTCCCATTCATTGAAGGGGATGATGTTGATCTTGAAGGGCCTGCCCGCGGTAAGCGAGGCGAGTACACCGGCGTCTTCGGGGGAATCGTTGACGCCGGCGATCAGGACGTACTCGAGCGTAGCCCTCATCTTTCTGCTGACAGCGTACTCTTCGGCGGCAGAGAGGGTTTTCTTGATACTGACAGCCGCCGGCATAAGCTTCTTTCGCGTGTTGTCGTCAACCGCGTTGAGCGAAACGGCCAGTCCCGCTTTAAGACCGCTTATCTCCAGTTCCTTTATCCGGGCTGGTAATCCGATCGTGCTGATGGTGATCCTTTTTTCGCGCAGGGCGAATCCATCCTCGTGGTTGAGGATCTCGAGGGCAGGGAAAACATTAGCAGTATTGAGCAGCGGTTCTCCCATCCCCATGAAGACAATGTTGAACCTGCGCCGCGGCGGTATATGGTAGAGCCTGAAGTAGAGTATCTGGTCGAGTATCTCCCCGGTAGATAGATCCCTTTCCAGTCCGCCGACACCTGTCCTGCAGAAAGAACAGGCGAGGGGGCAGCCTACCTGACTCGATACACACAGGGTAAAGATCCCGCGCGCTTCCATCAGCACGACCTCCACAACGGCCCCATCCTCGCACTCGAGCAGAAATTTCTGGCTTCCATCCGAACCTGAAGATACACTTCCCGCCACACGCATTGCCGGTATGCGGAAACGCTCGTTGAGCCTGGAACGCAGGCCGAGGGAGAGGCTGGTCATCTCGTCGAACGAGGCGACGCCCTTCTGCCAGATCCATTGCATGATCTGTCTCGTCCTGTGTCTCTGTTCGCCCATCTCCGCAATCTCGGTCGCGATCTGCGAGGGCGACAGGTTCTTTATGTTCAATCTGTCCGGCATAATTCCTTTCGGATGTGATGATAGTGAATACGACCGAAAAGCCCAAAGGGAAAAAGATGACGAGGTGCTGCATAGATCTCGGAAGCAGTTACTTCAGGATGCTGTCAGTCGAAGCAGAATCCGGTCCTGACGGGATGCGGATAACAGATCCCGTGCAGGAAAGAGTCTATGTCGGCTGGGGCGAGGATGTCGCGGCCTCCGGATCGATCTCAAGGAAAACCGCGGATCGCGCGGCAGATGTGTTTGAGAGCCTCACGGGGAAAATGGCCGCACTCAGCGATCTGCGCCTGACAGCTGTCTCTACCAACGTTCTGCGGACGGCGGCAAACCGCCATGAGGTCAGAAAACTTCTCGAGAAAAGGACGGGTATAGATATCAACGTGCTCTCGGAGAGAGGGGAAGCCTTTATTGGATTCGCCGGGGCGACTTCCAGCCTGGAGAGGGGAGTTTCCGCGATTCTTTTCGATGCGGGAGGTACGAGTACAGAGCTCGCGTGGGGTTTGGCACAGGAGGCTTTCTCCTTTGTATCGATCCCGTACGGGACACACTCGGTGCGGGGTGATGAGCGCAGCATATCTGTCCGAATCGAGAACATGCTGTTGGATGAAGGTGTCCCTTCCGGGGATTCACCCTTGCCCGGCACGGAGGAAAGTCCTACAATCATGCTCACCGGCGGAACGGCCGTCAGTCTTGCCGTCGTCTGGAGACAGATACATGGTGTCGTTTATGATGGCAGGGAGCAAGTGGAGATCTCGGTGGAAGATCTGGACCTTGCGGCGATGAGAATTGCCGCTCTCTTCCGTAGAGGAAGGGAAAGGAGGCTTCTTCTCCCGCCGGAAAGGATTCGGCTGTTACTGCCGGGGCTTGCGATTATAAGAGGAGCTGCCCGCGCCCTGCGGGCGGAGAAAATGGTAATAACGACCCGGGACCTCAGATGGGGTGTCGTGCTGGGTGAAGGAATAACAGAACGGGGGTACCTTGCCGATGAGCAAGAGAGTTCTGATAGTCGATGACGAAGCAAGTATAAGGAGCTCGCTCGAGAAGCTTCTTTCCTACGAGAAATATAAAACGCTGTCTGCGCCCGATGGTCCTTCCGCGATCGAGATCGTGGCAGATGAGAGAATAGATATAGTTCTGCTCGATATCAAGATGCCCGGCATGGACGGACTCGAGGTCCTGCAGAAACTCAAAGAGATGAGAGAGGAACTGCCCGTCATAATCATATCCGGGCACGGCAATATCTCCACGGCTGTAGAGGCAACCAAACTGGGCGCGTTCGACTTCATCGAAAAACCGATAGACCTCGACAGGCTCCTGCTGACCGTCAGGAACGGACTGAAACAGGGAACGTTGAGTCAGCAGAACGTCGAGCTTCGCGAAAGGATCCCGGGGGGAACGGAGATAATAGGGGAACATACTTCGATCAAGGAGATCCTGGAGACGATAAATCGCGTGGCGCCTACCGGCGCGAGGGTCCTGATCATGGGCGAGAACGGAACGGGCAAGGAACTTGTCGCGAGGAAGCTGCACGAGCTCAGCACGAGAAATACCGAACCATTCATCGAGGTGAACTGCGCGGCTATCCCGGAGGAACTGATTGAGAGCGAGTTGTTCGGTCACGAGAAGGGATCGTTCACAGGTGCAGTCTCGAAAAGGATCGGAAAATTCGAACTCGCAGACGGTGGATCGCTCTTTCTCGACGAGGTGGGGGACATGAGCCTGTCCGCACAGGCGAAGGTCCTGAGAGTCCTGCAGGAATCTGTATTCGAAAGGGTGGGGGGGACCGAGACGAAGAAGGTCGACGTACGGATCATAGCTGCATCGAACAAGAATCTGCTGGAAGAGGCGAGCAGGGGAAACTTCAGAGAGGATCTTTTCTACAGGCTCAATGTTGTCCCGGTCGAGATACCGCCCCTGCGCGACCGCAGGTCCGACATCCCGATGCTCGTCACGCATTTCCTGGAGCAGGTCGCCGTAGAGCTGGGGAGTTCCCCGAAAAAGGTCGACAAGAAAGCCCTCGAGATGATGGTCGAGTACTCCTGGCCGGGAAATGTCAGGGAGCTGAGGAATCTTATCGAGAGGCTATGTATCCTGACGCTCTCTGACAACATCACTCGCGAGGACATGCCGCCGCTCGTGCTCACGAGGGAAGAGGATATGATGAAGGACCCGTTCGGACTGCAGACATATCAGGAGTTCAGGGACTTCACC
>DAOVNN010000372.1 GCA_030630165.1 Candidatus Krumholzibacteriota bacterium | reverse complement strand
GAGTTCGAGTCTCATGATTTCATCTTTGAGATGATGAGGCGTTTCCCGAGGGAGTACACCCACGCCCTCTACGAATGCCGCAGGGCGAAGGACCCGATCCAGACCCTGCACGCGAAGATCGGCCGCAAGCTGTCCGGCATGAAGGGTCGGATATCCAAGACGCGCAAGAAGACGTCGAGGAATGTCCGGGGACTCCCGTCCACCAATCAGTTCTGGAAGAAAATAGAGGATAACTCGGATCAGTAGGCGAACGGGGTTATTTACGATTGCCCGCCGCGCGCTGCTGGTGCTAGATTGAATCCGGCTGCGTGGATGTTAATAATATATCGAGGGGGTATCAGGTATGTCGATACAGAATGATGTGATCAGTCCGGGCGTGTTCGATGAGCTCGGGCTCAAGACACTTCCAGATCTTTACGATTACGCTATCAGCATGTTCGGTCCCTCCGTCCTGCTCAAGAAACATCATCCGTGGGGATATCAGTCGATCACATACCAGGAATTCGGGAAGCTCCTGTCGTTCATCGGCGCCGGGCTTGTCGAAGCGGGCCTCGACAAGGGGGACAGGGTCATCCTGATCGCGGAGAACAGTCCCGAATGGGTACTCGTCTACGCAGCTGTGACCTCGTGCGGAGGTACGATCGTTCCACTCGAGCCGCGCATGAAGGAAAACGAGATCCGCCACCTCATGATCCACTCCGAGGCAAAGTTCATCATCGCCTCCAGGAAGGTCTTCATAGAATCGATAGAGCAGATGAATCTCGGCGAGATCAAGCTCGTCATAATTGGCGATGAGGACGTTCCTCCCGGAACCCTGACCCTCGGCCTGGTGATGGCGACCGGAAAGGACAAGATCAGCAGCGGCGACGCGTCATTCTTCAAGAGTAAGTCGGAGATCCGCGCGGATGACATCGCCGCGATCTGCTACACGTCGGGCACGACGGGCACCCCGAAGGGAACGGTCCTGCTCCAGAGCAACCTGATGTCCGACCTCGAGTCGCTCCACAGCGGGGTGTTCATCGCGCAGGATGATGTGTTTCTGTCGATACTTCCGCTGTATCATACATTCGCCTCGATGGTAAACATCCTCATTCCCGTCTTTCGCGGCTCTACGGTAGTGTTCGCGCGTTCGATCAAGCCGCGCACCATCCTCGAGGATATACAGAGGGAATCGGTGACTCTCATCGCCGGCGTCCCTCTGCTGTTCGAGCACATCGCCCAGCTCTTTGCCGGGGCCGCTTCGGCTTCCGGCTCCAGGAAGGGATTCGTCGCGAAGATCAAGGGCTGGTTCGGGAAACTGTTCGGCGGCGGCAAGAGTGCTTCTGCCCCATCGGGAGCAGCGGCCGGCCTGAAGAACATCCGGTTCTGCATCAGCGGCGCGGCCGGCCTGAGAGGGGACGTGGAAGCCGCCCTGACAGGAGCCGGCCTGAAGGTCCTCCAGGGATACGGTCTCACTGAGGCCTCCCCCGTCGTATCGGTCAATCTATTCGATGATCCCCGGCCGGGCACGGTCGGCCCCCCCCTGCCGAATATCATAGTGAATATCGACCGGCCCGATGCCGAGGGTGTCGGCGAGATAGTCGTGCGCGGCGGAAACGTGATGAAGGGTTACTTCAAGAATCCCGAGGCCACCTCGGAGGTGCTGAGGGATGGAGCCCTCTACACGGGAGATCTCGGGCGCCTCGACAAAGACGGTTACCTGACGATCGTGGGACGGAAGAAATCGGTGATCGTGACGGCCGGCGGAAAGAACGTATACCCCGACGAGATCGAATCGCTCCTCGGTTCGAGCAGGATGATACTTGAGTGCATAGTAATGCCGGTCGATGACAGGAAAGGTAATGCGCGGCCCGGAGCCGTCATCGTTCCCGACTACGACGCGATCGTTTCGGCCCAGGGAGGCACGGGAAAAGTAAGTGAGGAAACGATCCGTGAACTGATCGCAGACGAGATCAAGCGGATCAGCGAAGATCTCGCCGATTACAAGCACATACATGAATTCCGGATAAGGGACTCGGAACTTCCCAAAACGCCGACGCGCAAACTGAAGCGTCACCTCGTCAAATGGACCGAGGAATAGAGCAGGACGAGCCGGGCGGTCCCCGGCTGAGAGTGCCGGAAAGATCGACCCCGGCGGATTACATCTTTCTTCTCCGGCCGATGATCCTCATACCGGTCTGGACCTTCTTCCTGCTCGGCGCCTGGCACGGCTCGAGATCGACCGGCACTCCCCTGGGCAGCACCCCTCTTCTCGCCGGGATCCTGTCGTTCACCGCTATGGTCGCGGCGGCTTATATAATCAACCAGATAACTGACAGGAAGACAGACAGGGCGTCGGGAAAGCTTTTCCTGCTTTCTCACGGCGTGATAGGACTCAAGGCAGCCTGGATCGAGTCGGGGATCCTCGCCGTATCCTCGATCGCGGCTGCGGCGCTCCTGCTTCCGCGCGGATTCACAATCATCCTTCTCGCGGGCGCCGCGCTCGGCGCGGCCTACTCACTCGACCCGCTGAGACTGAAAAAGAGACCTGTCCTCGACGTCCTGGCAAACGCGCTGGCAAACGGGGTGCTGAACACCCTGGCCGGCTGG
>DAOVNN010000282.1 GCA_030630165.1 Candidatus Krumholzibacteriota bacterium | reverse complement strand
TAATCCGCCTCCGGGTCGTAGTGCGTCACCACGACGTCGTAGTCGGAAATGCTGTTAAATCCGGAATCGGGCGCGCATCCGCCCATGACGAGCAACATGATCCCCGCGGCAACCGCAAGGACAGCGCCATTTTTCATCTTCATAAACATTGTCCGGTCCTCCCTTCCTGCATTCCTCCCTTAAAACCTCTACAGCAGATCCTTCTACTTGAAAAACGGCAGCCCGGCCGAGACCTGCAGGTCGATCAACTTGCTGATCTCGCTGTTGATCTGGTAGAACTTCGCCGCCGTGATCGGATCGAGGACCTTTGAGAACTTCTTGTAGTACTTCTTCTCGATGGCAAGCCTCTTCTCACGAAGCTTGATCGCCTTGGTGACGATATCCGTCGCCGCCTTGTCGATCATCGCATTGTAATTCTCAGCATATTCCTTGATCAGGGCGATCCGCTGATCGGTCAGTTTATCCACTTCGTTCTCCATATCCCTGTATACCGGCCAGAATATCTCGGCCTGCTCGTCAGTGAGCTCCATCATCTCTGTGATCAAGGCTACTTTTTCGGCCCTCACATCAGAGCGAAGTATCTCGAGCTGCGCCTCCTGCGCGAACGCGGCGGCGGGAGCGGTCATGAGAACGGCAAGTGTGATTGCAAGACAGATCTTCCTCATGCGAATTACCTCCAGTTAAAAGGAACGGTTACAAATTAATTGACTTGGTCTATATAAATCACAACAGCATCGGAAGTCAATCCTGAATGCGTCCGTGATGCATTTCATACGGGCCGCTCTTATTTCTATCTCCTTCTACCTCCACTCCTCGCCCCCGTACTGCGTCTGCTGCTGCTCGACCTCGTGTTTCGCTGGCCGCTGCTCGTGGGCCTCGTGCTTCTCTGACCCGAAGTGCTCTGGCGCGTGCTCCTCTGGCCGGTGCTCTTCTGGCGGGTGCTCTTCTGGCGGGTGTCGTGCTGTTTCGTCGACTGCTGCCTCGTGTCGCGCTGGCCGCTCGATTTCTGGCGCTGGTACTGATCGTTGCTGCGCGTACCCTTCTCCCTGGAATTCTGGTATTTGTTCAGGTCCTGCCTTGAGGTATCATTGGGTCTCTGCGAGGCCGTGCCCTTGTCCCTGGAGCCTCCCTGTTTCTCCCAGTTCCCCTTGTTCTTCTTATACGCGTTGCCGTTTTTATCGGCGTAGACGTCATTCCTGCCCTTACCGGTCGACGGCTGCCGCCTGTCCATTGTCGAAGGAGTCCCGGTCGATCTCTTGTTCGCGGTGCGGACTTCTCCGGTCCTTTTTACTCCGTTGGACCTGTTCTTGTAGAGGTTGTTCGACCTTGTCTGATGCTGCCCGGCCCTGTAGCCGGCCGCGTAACCATGTCTCGCCCCGTGGTGATATCCATGCCTGTATCCTCGATTATAGCCGTGTCTGTAACCCCTCGGGCCCCAGTACCTGTAGGGAGATCCCCATCCGACCCTGAACCAACCGTACGGGCCGCCGAACCTGATACCGACGGAGAACCCCCAGCCGGTATAAGGATTCCAGTGGACACCATATCCCCAGGTGACGGGGCGCGGGTAATAATAGCTGCCGTACCACGGCCTGTAGTACCAGCCCGTTCCGTAAACGACAGTGCCGCCGTATACATATGAACAGGTATAGCCAGGCGTGTATCCGGTATAGACGACATCGGGCGTGTAGTCATAGACGTAGACGTAGATCACGTTGTATATGGGGCAGCTCGGCGGTATCGTGTAGATCGCGTCGGGCACCTCGACGCAGACGGCCCAGGGTCCGGTCGGTGCCGGCGCCGTGAACCATACTGCTTCGTCGCAGCAGTAGTAGCTTTCGCTGACCTTGATCACAGCGCTTGAGGTGTTGACCGCGTAGGTCATTTCGGTGTCTTCGACCTTCTCGAAATTCGGCTCGCCGTCGTACGTCACCTCGACAGTCGCTTCTTTCCTGTCGACCTCAGCCGTCTGCGGCACGTACATGTCGAGAACTGCGTCGCGCGCCTGTTCAGTGCCTGCGACGCTGGCAAGAACATGACCGTTCCGGGAATCAGGTGGTATCTTCGCGAAATCCGCGGGAAGACCCTCGGCGTCGACATACTTCCATTCGCCCTCCATCGATGGCGCGGTGTACCAGCGGCCCGATATCAGCGTGAAGTACTGCTGGCCCTTGAGATCCATGAATGCGTCGGAATCGGTGTTGGTCATGTAGAGCAGCTCAGTGCCCTCGATGGCAGCGAATTCCGGCTCGCCCTCGGTAACTATCAGTTCGGCGGACTCGGTCGAGATGATGATCTCGGGCGGCGACTGACCCTCAAACTCTGAAGCGGGATCTACCGGCTGGTCCTCTCCGGCTGCAGCCGCCTCGGCGGCTGCCTCAGCTGCGTCTTCCGCCGCTGCCTTCTCCGCCTCTTTGGCCAGACTCGCCACTTCATCGGGCACCTTGTCGACAGGGGCATATCCCGAATCGACCTTCTTCGAGGAGTACCACCAGGGGCCTCCCCTCATGTAATACGATTTGCTCTTCTTGTCATAGACTATGAAAAAAGCCGTGTTGACCACGTATTTCAGGTCGGTGTTCTCGAGATCCTGCTGCTTCGGTTCGCCGTCTATGAGGATGAGAACGGCAGGCGTGCTCTTGACATATATCTTCGGTGGATCGTTCTTCATCCCTTCGACCGCGATATTCTGCTTGTCGACATATTCGAGCATGGCGTTCATGTCATCGAGAGTGATGAGAAACTCCCATTCCTCGATCTCCCTCCTGACAAGATCCCCGTACCTGTCGAGGTTCTCTCCCTCCATGGACGGAAACCTCGCCCCCATGATCTTTACGTCGGAGAGGACCACCGTTCTCGTCTCGCGGTCCGTCAAGGTGTATGACTCGAACCAGACGGCGCCGAAGACGGGTGAATCCACCGGGGGAACAGAAATCGAGACAGCTGACCTGCCGGTAACCATGTCGCCGTTCAGGGATTCGATCTGCGGCATGTAGATAGTGATGACGGTGTCTCCCGCCTCGATCCTGAACGGCCAGTCGAGAGCGGACGCTGACGAAGATACAAGAAGCGCGGCGAAAAGGAGTGCCGCGGTGATAATCCTCAGTCTCATTGTGATACCTCCCTTTCGCGTCATTTTCAGGGGAAACCCGCCGCCTGTCCAGCAGATTCTATTAAAGGGCTTTGTGTTCCATGCGGAAATCAGCATCGTTCCTGTGATTGTCAGCACAAGCCGCTCGTTCTCTCCATATTAAGCGAAGAGCCGCCCTCCGCGCCTTTGTATGGCGGGAAAACAGCTCCATTGATATTTAACAGTCCGTGCCCTGCTACATGACCTCGAAGAACTTCTCCTTCGGGACATTGCAGACGGGGCACTTGTCTGGTGTCTCACCCTCGAATGTGTTGCCGCATACCGGGCATACATGGATAGGTGTACCGGGCAGGTCGCCCCCGCCCTTTACCGCCTCGAGGGCCTTCCCGTAGAGGCCGTGATGGACCTCCTCGACGGCAAGCGCGAACCGGAACGACCTCGCCGCGGCGTCGTTGCCTTCGGCCTCAGCCTCACTGAGAAACGGCGGATACATCTCCTTGAACTCATATCCCTCGCCAGCGACTGCGTCGACGAGATTGTCGGCAGTATCGCCGACACCGCCGAGCGCCTTGAAGTGAGCATGGGCATGGATCGTCTCCGCCTCGGCGGCGGCGCGGAAGAGCTTCGCTACCTGCGGATAGCCGTCGGCGTCGGCCTTCTTCGCGAAGGCGAGATACTTGCGGTTCGCCTGGCTCTCACCGGCGAATGCGGTTTCGAGATTCTCTTTCGACGACATATCTTGTCTCCTCGTGATTTCCCGAAAACATATTCGAGTGATTTATTCCGCTCTCCTGGGCAGGCTCTCGAGAAGCTGAGCGACGATCTCTCCGGTCCTCTTCTGCCACATTCCATCGACTGCCCGCTTGTATACCTCGGTCTTGGCCGTACCG
>DAOVNN010000030.1 GCA_030630165.1 Candidatus Krumholzibacteriota bacterium | reverse complement strand
GTCTACTTCTACAAGCTGAATGCGGGAGAGTTTAAAGAGACCAGGAAAATGATCCTGCTCAGATAGAATGTGTCTCTTTTGAGCATATAGTATTTAACCCGGCCCTGGAGAGATCCGAGACTCTGCGGCCGGGTTTTTCTTTGCCCGGGAACTGGCTACTTTTTCGAAACGGGCCGCATGAAAAGCACGAAGGGAACCGAGCCGAGTGCGATAAAGGCGGATATTTTATAGGTAAGGTCGAGACCGATCCTGTCCGCTGCGAATCCCACCGCCAGGACCATAAGTGAGCCGAGGACGAAATTAATGGTCATGTATATTCCATTGATAAATGACATCCGCTTCGAATCGATATCGTGGACGAGCGCGAGAAGTACCGGCCCGCTGGCAAAAAGGAAGAATCCCGTGACGATCAGGATCGGGATGGTGAACTTCCCGTCGAGCCCGACAAAGAGGTACATGAGGAATGGATTCGCCGCCGAGATAATGAGAAGCGTTTTCTTTCTTCCGATCCTGTCCGAGATGGTCCCCGCCAGAACCGTCCCCGCGGCGCCCGAGAACTGGAGTATCGACAGCGAGATCCCCGCCATCCACAGGGAAGCGCCCTTTGCGGTCAGATACGTCGGCAGATAGATCGTCAGTGCGGATTTCATCGCCGCCCGGCAGAGGAATATCCCCGTTACGGAGACAAAGAACGGTATCAGGTCGACGAGGACCTTTCCCGCTCCATCGTCCGTCTTCTCTACAAGCTCCCTCTCTATGGAAACGTCCCGCAGCATGTAGTAGAAAAAACCGGAGGCGATCAGCCCGAAAGGCACGAGGCGATACGTCCCCTCCATTCCCCAGAGCGAAATCGCGCCGAGTATGATCAGAGGCCCGAGGGTGCGGGCAAGCTCTCCGCCGAGCATGTAGAAACTCATCCCCCTGCCGATCCGCCCAGTCGAGACATGCTTCATCATAACGGGGGCCGTCACGTGGTAGAGGGCGGAGCTGACTCCCGACAGCAGCAGCAGGATGGTAAGGAACGCGTAGCTCGGAGCGACACCGAGCAGGCTCATCAGCGTTGCCGTTATCCCCGGCATGAGGATGATGAACCAGCGTATGCAGATCCTGTCGGCCAGCAGGCCGAGAAAGGGATTCGCCAGGGACGGGATCCTTCTGTACACGTCGAGCATACCGGCCATCATCAGACTCAAACCGAACTTGTCCATCAGAAGGGGCAGGATCGGCGCGAGAAAGGACGTGGGCACATCATGCACGAGGTGCGCCAGCGATATCGTCAGCACCTTGCTGAATCTGCTTTCAGGTGATCTTTTCATACCTTCGCATCTTTATTATCTTATTCTTTCAAGCAGGGGTTCGATTGCATCCTGCTGCAGCCGCCTGCCGATTATTCTCAGATCGTCTGTGGTAACCGGTCTCGATGCCAGCAGCCCCGTATTGCATGTATGCATCGCCTGCTCGAGGCCCTCATCACTCTCCAGAAGTGCTGCGATCCCAGCCCCTGCACGGGCCGCCAGATCAGTCAAGTGACCGGGAAAGCACGACCGCAGTGCCTCCTCCCATTCAGCCGACCATTTCTCTACTTCTTCGTCGCCGCCTAGAAATGCTATCGCCAGGACACGCCCGAGATCCTTGTTGCTGCGCTTTATGGCTCTGCCCTCGAATAAAGAGCTCATCTCGCCGGCACCGATATCCGGATGCTCGAGCATATTGGCCAGTGCCATCATCGAGGGCCGGGCATACCTGAGGCCAGATTCGGTTGTTATCGATCGGAACACCGCGAGCGACAGGAACTGGAAACTGCACAGACCGTAATCTCCTGTCGAGAGCTCCAGCCGTACCCATTCAGTCCGGCCATCCTCGTGCGGATCCGGCGCCGTTAGAAACTCGATGAACCAGTCCCTCGTGTCCGGAGGATAGAGCCTTACGGCGATAAGCTCGTGATCCGGGGTAGAGGAGTTTCCGGGTTCGCCATGGTCGCCTTCGGTCCGGTGGGTCCATCCGATATCAAGCAGCTTCTGCGCGATGGCCCTGCCGGCATCGACGGCCTCTACTTGGGGTGATAAGACACAGTCGATATCCTTGGTGCGAATCTGCATTTCTTTACCACTACCGAAGAAGTGATATCCGGCGGCCAGGCTGCCAATGATAACGATATTTCCTCGATATTCATCAGGAACAGAACGAGCGACCTGCTCGAAGATCATCCCGGGAGATACGACTTCCATATCAAAGTTCTCCCTGCCGGATGCGTACTTCCAGAAATTCCTTCGCCTGTGCCTCCAGGCGGACTTCGTGAAGGTCCAGGAGACACTCGACAGGGTCCGCCGGTTGAACGCCGGCTGGATCAAGCTGCTCGAAGAAAGCTTTCTTTCGACGGATCATGTGAATTGCGAGATGTGCCGGTTCATGCAAACTGCCGGTCTTTACCAGTGCCGGATCGAGTTTTTCCACAAAGCTCAGATCTACTTCTCTTCCCGGGCAATGAATCGATATATCGAGCCTGGGATCACCTGTGATATTCAGGTTGGAGAAATAATGCTTCGCTCCCGTTACACCCCCGACAGCGATATCCGTTCTCATCGTTTTAGGTAAACGCATCATCAGAGATCCGGGGGATCTTGCCTGAAGGCCCGATCTGTTCACATATCTCATGGTCGACCTTACCCGGTCCGATACGGCGAGCAATTTTGCCCATTCCTCGCGGGGAAACCGGCTCAGCTCCACTTTCCTGTCGGAATGTCTCGTGAGCCAGGGACCGAGACGATCGAGCGCATCCGCCACCGTCGGGTAACTGCAGCCGACAGCGAACTCCGCAATCCACTTGGATGTCATCGGACCCTGCCCCTTGAACCATTGATGAACCATGACCTTCAATATCTCGTAGTACAACTCAGGAGCGGGCAGTCGGACGCCACCTGCGGTTCTTTCCCGGCCGAGAATCTTATTCAACCGCGACTGAACATCTGAAGTAAGGTTCCTTACCAGGCCGTGACTGTCCCCTTCCCTGTACATGACGATATTCAGCCCATGGACGATCTCGGGAAGAAATATCCCTCTTGTCCTCTCCCATTCGACTAAGATCCGGGATTCCGTCATTTCAGGTTCATCGAGAACAAGCAGCACCTCTCTGACAATACCTTCGGCCAGCAACTGTGCCGATTCGATGAGACCACTGCGCAGGCTCCTGACGGCCTTCAAACGGGGAATCCTGATGATTCCCACGTCATCATGAATCCTTTCGAAGCGCCTTTTCCTGTTGTTTGCTCTCATCTCCCTCCCTCACATGCATGATTAAGTTGCAACATGAACAATAAAATTGCAAGTTAATTTATAAGTTGCGACTAAATTATACGTATGGGCAATTTGCGGACCAATCAGGAGCACTTTGGCGAGATAATCAGCCGTGTACTAGAACACATACGTCACCTTAAGGAAAAGCGTATTGCCCTGTTCCAATCACAGCCCTTTCGCAGACGTCCTCTTCGACTACACCATCGATTGCAGGGCGGTGATATATCGCTTGTTTTCGGGCTGCACAGGGATTAACATCGCAGACAGGGGTCAAGAAGCCCCCGGGGATTCTTCAAAAAGAGCATAATCATGTTTTCCAGAATGCTGCCGGCTCGGATACGTCGTCATGTTATCCCTGTGGCGTTGATCGTGATTCTGCTGGCTGTGCTGCCGGCAACCGTGAGTTCAGACCACGGGGACTCGCTTATCCTCGCCGTCCACCCATACCTGCCGTACGACGAGCTGATCGAAAGGTTTACACCGCTCGCCGATTATCTCGGCCGTGAGATCGGCCACCCGGTCCATGTCCGTATAGGGACGGATTACAGGGAACACGCGATCAATATCGGTAACGGGACCGTCGATCTGGCATACGTGGGACCGGCCGTCTACGTTGCCGTCGTCGAGAGGTACGGGGAGCATCCGCTGCTCGCTGTAATCGAAACAGGCGGCACCCCCGACTTCGCCGGCAGGATCATTGTCCGTGACGACAGTCCCTTGACAGAGATTGCCGAGCTTCGCGGGAAGGAAATAGCCTTCGTCGACCCTAATTCGACCATGGGTTACCTCGTGCCGATGCACATACTCACCCGGGATATCGACAAGGATGATATTCTGAGGCACTCGAGGTTTCTCGGCACTCATATCAATGTAGCGCTGGGAGTGCTGACCGGCGATTTTGAAGCCGGCGCTGTAAAGGAAGAAGTCTTTTTTCTCTACCGGGACAGGGGCCTGAGGGAACTCGCATCGACTCCGAAAATACCCGAGCATCTCTTTATCGCCAGGAAGGATCTGCCCCCGGAGATCATCTCTGGATTGAGGAAGGCCATGTTCGGCCTGAGCGGAAGCGAAGCGGGCAGAAGTATCATGAACAGCATCAAGAAAGACATGACCGGGATGGTGCCGGCGAAGGACGGCGATTACGACGTGCTTCGAGAAATATTGAGGTCTCTCGAATAAGCCGGGAATCCGGATGAAGCAGAAAAAACCAAATAAACAGGAACCCAGGTACTGGCTCGGCCTGATCGTTGTCGTATGCGTTCTGATCGCGATATCGATCGTGGTCGTGACGAGTAAAAAACAGGCCCTGCTTGAGGAAGAAGAGATCCGAGCAAGAAGCGACCTGGTCTTCATATCGGATCGCATTCATTCCATGCTTCAGGCGAACAATTATGAAGACATCGAACCCTTCGCCCGGACATGGGCGGGATTTCACAGCGACAGGATCGCCGAACTGAAGGTCACGGTGGCCAATGGATTCGTGCTGATTCATATCATGCAGGATTCCATGCCCGACCGGATCCATAAAACAGGTGTAAAGGTACCGTACTCCTATGACAATCATGTCGAGCTCGAGCTGACTTCGACTCTTTCTTCCGTCGACCGGGCGATACTGAATGATATAAAGACACTGGGCCTCATCGTAGTGCTGTCGACGCTTGCGATGGGATTTATACTGTGGCTTGCCCTCAAGCGGCACTCAGCAGCCGTTGCCCTCCGGCTGCAGTCGGAAGAGCTAAACAAGCTGTCGATCGCCATCGAGCAGAGCCCTGTCGCGATCATGATGACTGATATCGACGGGACGATCGAGTATGTCAATCCCGGCTACAGAGAGCAGACCGGTTATACAGCGAACGAGGTAATCGGCAGCAATCCGAGGATCCTTAAATCGGGAACGACAACGGACAAAGAGTACGGGGATCTGTGGGAAACGATCATGGATGGCCGGATATGGCGCGGCGAGTTTCTCAATATCCGAAAAGACGGAAAGCAATACTGGGAGCACGCCACAATCGGCCCGGTCAAGAACGAGAACGGGATCATCACGCATTTCATCGCCTTCAAGGAAGATATCACCGAACAGAAATCGCTGAGGGAGCAGCTGCTCCAGGCCCAGAAACTCGAGGGTATCGGGGAGCTTGCCGGAGGGATCGCTCATGATTTCAACAACTTCCTTTCCGTAATAAACGGGCATACGGAGCTCGCCCTGATGAATATGAACAGGGATGAATCCGTCCATTCCGATCTCGTTCAGATCTCGAAGGCCGCGCAGAACGCGGCGGTCCTGACGCGGCAGCTCCTGATGTTCAGCCGCAGGCAGACCATCGAACCGCAGGTCGTCGATCTCAACGCACTGATCACGAACATGAACATGCTGATCAGACGCCTCATCGGTGAAGACATAGCCATCACCCTGGATCTGGAAGACGGCATCTACCCGATCAAGGCGGACCCTGGACAGCTCGAGCAGATCTTCATGAACCTGATAATCAACGCGAAGGATGCACTTGACCTGACGGTCTCTCCAATCGCCGAGAAGAAGATCACCGTCGAGACTTCCGGGCTTTATCTCGATAACGATTATGTATCGAGACACGCTGACAGCAATATCGGGCATCATATCCTAGTCGCCGTCAGCGACAACGGCATCGGCATGGATGCCAAAACCAGGGAAAAGGTGTTCGAACCGTTTTTTACCACGAAGGAGCACGGAAAAGGGACAGGACTGGGCCTCTCCATGGTCTACGGCATCGTGAAACAGAACAACGGATTCATATCGGCCTACAGCGAACCGGGCCTGGGAACGACTTTCAAGATCCTCTGGCCCTGTGAGGTCGATGCGGAATTATCTGAACTGCCGGGAAAGGACCAGACGGAGATACGCCGCGGCGACGAGACGGTCCTCGTCGTTGAGGATGACGCGGATGTCTGCGAGATGGCCTGCAAATCACTGAAACACTACGGGTATAATATCGTGAAAGCGTCGGACGGCCGGCAGGCCATGGAGATCGCGCAATCGGGGAAGAAAATCGACCTGCTGCTCACCGATGTCGTCATGCCCGTCATGGGAGGCATGGAACTGGCTGATGAACTGAAAGAGATCGTTCCCGGCCTGAAGGTAATATTCTGCTCGGGATATACGAACAGCCATGCCCTCAACAGGGAGATCATCGAGGAAAAGGCCCATTTCATCCAGAAACCATACGCGCCGGGCACACTCGCGCGGAAAGTGCGCGCGGTGCTGGACACATAGCCGCTGAGTAACATCAAGCCACCTGCCTCACCGTTCCTTCCTTGAAATACAACTGCCGATGTGATATGATGGCGCCCGCTTAAGACTCCGGGGGAAATATTACAGCCTTTATAAATAGTCATGCCTGACCTGCTGTACAGGTCCGCATAATCTCGCCACTTTCGATGAAGGCATCTGCCCGGATCCGGGTCTCAATCCAGGAGGTGTTCCCTTGTCACACTGTAAATCCGCGCCCCTGTCGAGGCTGGCCATCGGCCTTCTCACCGTCCTCATCGCCATCTCGATCTGCGGCACCTCAGCCTTCGCCGAAGAAGTGACCATACAGAAAGGTCTCCGTTGCATCATCGAGGTGTACGGGAGCGGCCCCGTGGAATACACGAACATCTCGGGGCCGTGCGACATTTTCTATTCGGATCCGTATCTCGACCCCGACAACCACGTAATGATCGACACAGAGATACTCGCGATGGATCTGAGGGACGACGTTATATTCGTGCGCAGGAACCCGGGGCCTCCGTCGCCCGGTTCCGTACGCAGTATCGATCCCTGGATCGACTTCCCTGCCGAATCGTTCTTTGACGTGATGTACGAGATCGAGCTTCACGGCGTGCTGCTGTTCAACTACGAGCCGATGCATCTTACGAGCGTGATCGAGCAGTTTCCCCCGTACTTCTCGCACTACATCTATACGGGCCCTCCTATCCTCCTCTACGACGAGGGCGGCTTCCTCGTCGGGGCGATAATCGAGTGGGAGGAGTACGTACTTCCCTATTATCCGCCCGAGGCCCACATCACATGTCCTGTGGCCTATAAATCAGAAGTCGCCCTGATGAACGAGCTGGGGCAGATCGAGTTTTATGCCTCGCTGAACGGCATCGACAACGAGGACATCGATTACGCGGAGTTCAGCTACAGGCCTTTCGGCAGCCCCGATCCGTTTACAGTGTTCTACACCGATTTCAGCGGCGCGGGGACGGACGCCTCCACCGTAAACCCGATCGGCGAGGGCGACGGCTGGTGCGGATACTTCGAGCCGGGCTCCGAGCCGTTCGAGGGGCAGGTAGCGGAATGCAGGGTAGAGTTCCTCTCATCTCCGCACGGATTATTCTGGGATACCTGCCTCGTCTGGATAGACCCGACTCCTCCGATCCCGAATTTTACGTTCTTCAGGGATTCGATCATTATATACGATATCGACTCGTTCTTCGACATCATGTATGAGGTGGAGGACGAACTGCCCGCTCCCGGACTGGCCGAGCTCCAGGCCTTCCCGCTGACCCAGCGATTCGAGAGGACCCTGACGACGATCGACCAGCTCGGCCTTGGAACCGATCTCGATTCGGTGTCGTGCGGGCCCACCTCGGCGGCGTCCTGCCTGAAGTACTTCGCCGACAACGGCTATCCCGGGCTCGACAATCCGGGCGGCGACGAGGCCAAGCCGGAGCAGAGCGGCGAGGACATCGCCAGAGAGCTCCAGGGAGCGATGGGGACAAATGATTCGACCGGCACCTCATCAGACGGCATGGTCTCGGGAATCGAAAATTATCTTGAAGGACACGGGCAGAGCGGCTGGTCGGTCAGCAGTCACCCCGTCGATAACGCGACCGACCTCGCCGCGATGTTCCGCGAGTTCGAGGCGGACAGCGAGGATGTCCTCGTGTGTCTGCAGGACACCTCTGCCGCCGGCGATACGATGGGACACTGGGTCACCATGGGCTCGAGAGAGCAGACCCAGCACTCTGCCGACAGCACATCCCAGAAGATCGACTTCATGGACCCATGGGGCGGAGGCAGCACGGCCGACAACAATTACGACATCGGCGAGGACGAGAACGGCAAACCCACCACTGAAGGGTACGATCTCGACGGCGCCGGCGGCAGCGCGAAGATAGCCGGCTACATCAAGGTATCTCCTCCAGAGGGAGGCAGCAGCAGCTCGGGCATAAGCCGCGCCCCGCGCAGCCCTTCATTCGATCCGCACTGGATCCAGCTCGACACGGGCCTGGTCACCGGTAACGGAGTTGAGGATACCCTGCACTGGGATACTTCTGGATTCATGCCGGGGCTATACCTGATGGAAGTCAGTACAACAAATCACCAGGGAATCACATGCCGCGACTTGAGGATGGTCCTGCTGATCGATCCAACAACTGACTCGGATCCCGGAACGCCCGGAGTAAAGACGGGCCTGCAGGGAACGTATCCGAACCCGTTCAACCCGACGACGACCATCGCCTACTCGATCGAGAAGGGCGGACCGGTCACCCTGACCGTCTATGACATAGCGGGGCGGCGCGTCAGGACGCTGCTGAACGCGAAGATGACGGAAGCGGGCAGCTACACCGTCACATGGGACGGCCTCGATGACAGAGGAAACAACGTCTCGAGCGGAGTCTACTTCTGCAGGTTCTCATCAGGAGAGACAGACTCTTCGACGAAGATGATCCTGCTGAGATGATCGTCTGAATGAATATTCGAAATCGACACAAAAGAAAGGCCGGGTCCCCTCCGCAGGTACCCGGCCTTTCTACAACAACCCCGGTGCTCACCTCTTCCGCTTACCTTCGCAAGAGTTTATCGCAAACCAAGCATCCCCTCCGGTTCGCACATTGCTGGCAATATGTGTAATTGCAATCTGCGTACCAGAGTGACAACAATAATTTACAATCGTTATTGTATTTATTTACTATGAGTTAGTCTTTGATGACACTTGATGTCGCGTAGAATATACGCGCATATTCTGCACACTACTGCGCATATCCTGCGCGGTCATCCCTCTTTACCGGAAGATCTGTTTCAGCTCGAATTGCCGTAATCGGCCATGCCGTACAACTTGAGTTTGTTCTGCAGGCCGCGACGACTTATCTCGAGAGCCTCGGCAGCCTTCGTGCGGTTACCCTCAAACTTGTCGAGCGCAGCTGCGATCGCCTGCTTCTCCATTTCCCGTAGCGGACGCACTTCGAACTCCTGCTTTCCCGTCCTTTGCCGCCCCAGATAGCTGCTGACATCATTGGCCGATATCGTCCGGCCGGCCATCGTTATCGCGAGCCGCTCCATGAAGTTCTTCAGCTCGCGCACATTACCCGGCCAGGGATAATCTACCAGGACGGTTATCCCGTCATCGTCGATCTCCGTCAACTTCCCGGGATCTCCCTTTGCTCCGGCATGAAGGAAGAACCTCGCAAGGTCGGGAATATCCTCCCTCCTGTGACGCAGCGGCGGGATCGTGATCGGGAATGCATTGAGTCGATAGTAAAGATCCTCCCTGAATTGTTTCTCGTCGATAAGTCTTTCAAGGTTCTGATGCGTGGAAGCCAGGATGCGGGCGCGACTGCTCTGAGGCGCCTTCGCCCCGAGCTTCCTGTACGAACCGTCTTCGAGGACCCTCAGGATCTTGGCCTGCAGTTCGTATTTCATGTCTCCGATCTCGTCAAGAAGCAGGGTGCCGTCGCCGGCAGTTTCGAATACGCCGGCCCGGTCAGCGATGGCGCCGGTAAAGGCCCCCTTGAGATGACCGAACATCTCGCTCTCCATCAGATCCTTCGGTATTGCGGCACAATCCGCGACAACAAAAGGCCTTTTGCCTCTCGCCGACAGCTTGCGGATCTTTCTCGCAATCACTTCCTTCCCCGTTCCCGTCTCACCGCGAAGGAGCACGGTAGTATCGGCATCAGCCACCTGGTACACGAGCTCCATAACACCTTTTAACCCTGTCTTCTCGCCGATTATCAGATTGAAAGGTTCATCGGCGACGCGCCTCAGATAATCGACTTCTGTACGGAGCTGGAAACGCTCGATCGCCCTGTGCACGAGAACCTCGAGATGCTTGAAGTCGAGCGGTTTCTGTACGAATTCGTAGGCGCCTTCTTTTATCGCCTCGACGGCCATGTCGATCGTTCCGTGGGCGGTCATGACGATCACCGGCATCGATCGGAACCGGTCGCGGATCTTTCTGAGTCCCTCGAGGCCGCTCTGGTCGGGAAGGAATATATCGAGAAGTGTCAGCTGGCAGCTTTCCCTGTCGAGTTCTTCAACAGCTTCCCCAAGGCTGCCAGCCTGACTTATTCTGTACCCCATGTTGGCGAGGCGATCGGATATGATCATCCTCAGGTTCTCATCGTCCTCGACGACGAGTATCCTGGCAATTCCGTTTTTTCTTTTTTCAGATCTGCTCATGTCAGAAGTCCTGTCTCGTATTGTATATAATCAGGTCTTTATTACATGCACATACCATACCATTGGAACCCCGGCTCGGTATCAATCCCAACGTATTGCAAATAAACAAGATAATATTTGAAGTGTTTGCCATGTCGAGACGATCAGGCAAATCCCCACCTATTAACCGCGCAATTCCTTCGCAGCTATTATGCCTTCATCAGCTTCAGGATGTACATCATTTTATTGTCTGAAATATCAGGACCAGCCAGGCATGGTGAACGAAAAGACTGTGCCGCCGGCCGTAGCGTTCCTTATCGAAACCTCTCCACCGTGCAGTTCCACGAGCTGCTTGACGATGGCGAGTCCGAGGCCCGCACCGTGGGCACCCGTCAATCCGGATGAGCGGTAGAAGAACGGCTCGAACAGTTTCGTCGCTCCTTCCTCGGAGATTCCGGGCCCTTCATCCCGCACCGATATCAGCACCATCCGGCGACCATCAGTCTCGTCCGTCGGAACGTCATCTATCATTATCTCGATCGTTCCTCCCTCCGGGGAATACCGCACGGCGTTTGAGACGATATTGTTCATGATCTGCCAGACCCTTGTTCTGTCCCCCCGGACGATCGTCCCCTCTGTCCGCACTATCAGCAGGCCAGTCATCCCCTCTTTCTCAAGAAGGGGCCTTATCGAATTAAGAAGATCCTCGGCTTCATGCCTGATATCGAGCGGTTCGATATTAAGCACCAGACGACCACTCTCGATACGCGAGAGGTCGAGCAGGTCGGTGATCATCCTCTGCAGATCCCTGCTGCTCTTCAGGATCATCTCGAGGTAGGTCCGCTGGCGTTCGGTCACCGGGCCGGCGACTTCCTCGAGAACATTTTCCGCGGCGCCTCTGATCGATGACAGCGGTGTCTTGAGATCGTGGCTGACCATTGAGATGAAACGGCTCTTCAGTCTGCTCACCTCTTCGACCTTCTGCTTCTCCGCGAGCTCGCCGATCATTTCCTCAAAGCTGGTCGCCATCGCGTTGAACGACCTGGCCGCCAGTCCGATCTCTGTCTGTCCTGATTCGCCCAGGCGGTACTTGAGATCGCCCTCGCCCACCCTTCTGATACCGGCGAGCAGACGGGTCATGGGACGGGCTGTCCGTTTGAACGTCGTATACGCCCCCCAGAACGAAAGTCCCAGCGGTAGAAGGACCAGAAGGATGACCGGAACGAGTATCCACAGCATCTCGCCGCCGGCCGGAATGTAGAAATTTGCCCTGTAGACTGCCCACCGCGGCGTCCCGGTGTTCCAGCCCCGCGCCTGCAGTACCAGCTCGCTGTTGTAGGGGATATACCATCCCTTGGGCCATTCCCTGTCGGTAGTCGACTCGAGCCATGCGGGCTCGAGATGGATACGCGGCAGAAACTTCAGGATCCGGAGGCGCTCCTCTATATCTCTGAGGATCTTGTCGTCGATGGGGATATGACCCACCATCTGGGCCTCGATATCCATGGCGCGAAGGGTTCGCATGGCGCGGATGACTGCCGTGCCGTTGTCGAAAAAGAGGCCCTTGATATTATCCTCGCCCATCCATAAGGGCCTCGTGTAGTAGAGCTTTCCCGTTCGCGGAGCCCTGTAGGAATACCCGGTGAAGTACCGGGTCGAATCCTCCCTGTCCCTGGCCCACAGCGTTATGTATGCCGTCGGCATGTCGTAGTTGAAGAGCAGCTGCGTTTCGGCCGCAAAGTTCAGCCAGCTTACCTCCGTAGACCGACCGAGGTGTTCGTCGGCGCTATTGATGAATTCACGTATGAACTGCATACTCCCCAGGTATGAAAGGACCATGTTGTCGGCCCTCGTCTCCAGTTCGCTTACCGTTTCCTCGATGATCTTCCGTTGAACGCCCAGGAAGAGATTCGCACCGACGATCATTATCCCCGACAGCGGAATGAGGCTGACGACCAGATATGATCCGAGCATTGTGAAGTTCAGTCTCCTGCTCCTGCGCGAGGTGAGGATGCGATGCAGCGCCACCACCACCCCTGTAAGGCCCACCATGTGCAGAAAAACCTCGAGAGTGCGGCCCGCCGCCGGAACCGGGCCGGTATTCAGCCGTCCCTGATGAAGGAGGACGGTTCCGGCCACGTAGAATGCACCGAAGGCTATGATCCACCACCAGTTCAGCTTCGCCTTCGCTTTATCCCTCTTTCTGCCCGCAAACAGCAGATATATGAAGGGGATAAGAAGCACGACCGCAAGATCCATCCACTGAGACCGGGGCCTTTCGAAATCCTCCATGGCCAGAAGGATCGACAGCCTCGGGCCGCCGGGAAGATATGTCAGATCAACCTCCCGGGAAGGTTGCACGACACCGAGCCACGGACTGATGCTCCGGTAGGGCCTGATGCCTGCCCCACCCCACGCCAGCGTCCTCCCATCGACCCGGATATGGGCCGACATGCCGGTAGCGTCCGCGATTCTGTTGGGAACCTTGTTCAGAAGGCTCGACAGCAGGAAGAGACGAAGCGTATCCTGTCCGGCGATGACAGCCAATGAGCTTTCCCCCGCGTATACGGGTGTATTCCCGACCAGGACCGGATCAGGCGCGCCTGATTCCGAGAGACCAAGCTCGGAGAGATGAGTCCATCCCCTGCCGAGCCCCACTCCCTGTATGACATTGCCTGACCGGTCGGCCAGCAGCAGGCCGTCGAAATGGTATTCGAGCCTGTTATGATCGCCCAGCCGCTCGAGACAGCGGAGCGCCTTCATGGGATCATTCAGGTCGACGGTACTGCATGGATCGAGGCTGGCGACCAGCTCGTCCGCTTTCGCCAGGACATTCGCGCGCTCTTCCTCCAGGACGCTCTGGACGGTCTCTTCCGCCTTCGCCAGGTTATCCCTCGCCGCAGCGTACCTTCGAAGATCGCCTGTGAGAATCAACGCCCGTATGACGATGACCAGCAGGATCAGGAGCAGGATCCCTGTCAGCCGCCTTCCTGGAAATTCGGTGTATCCTGATAACTCCGATCTGAGGATGTGCACGAGAAGCAGCAGCAGGACTACGATCGCGACCAGAACTGCGTAGTAGACCGGAGGCCATTCCGAGAATATGCGTGAATCCTGTCGCCGGCCGGCGCCGGCTGTTTTCCGGGGGGAACCCGGATCGAGATGATATGCGAACATAGTCTCCCCGAACTGCCCGACTATGAGTTCCTTCATACCCTCACCGTCGAGCTGCGCGAGCGCCAGTCCCTGCACTATGAAATCCTCGAGGACGATCGGCCAGCCGGGAACGAGACTTCCGTCGAGCTTGAAGCAGTAGAGGTGAAGATCGTAGCTCCCCAGTATCACCTCCTGTTCACCGTCGCCATCCACGTCGGACATGATCGGCGGACCATATGACATGTGCTTTTCTTTCTCTTCCGTGATTCCGTATGTGAAGCCATTGAGACGTACCGGCCATCCCGGCAGCAGCCTTCCCTCCAGGTCCCAGATATATATATAGC
>DAOVNN010000342.1 GCA_030630165.1 Candidatus Krumholzibacteriota bacterium | reverse complement strand
TCAAACCAGTACAACTGGATCTCGGACGACGGCGAGGACTGGATCTTTACGCCGGGCGTCGACGACGGCGGATGGAACGAGGACGAGCTCGGCTACAGAAGGGCCGAATGCGCGTGGCTCCTCGACCCGGTCGAGCAGAAGATGCCGGTAATCGATCCCGATGAGCGTAAAAAGCATTTCGATGAGATGGCCCTCGGGTACAAGGACGAAGCTGCGCTCGAAGAGGCGATAAGATGCCTCGACTGCGGCCTCTGCGTCGAGGCCTGCCCCACCCACATGGATGTCCCCGCGTATATAAGGTCGATCCGCGACGGGAACCTCGATGAAGGGCTCCGGCTCCTCTACGATACGAATCCCTTCTCGGAGAGCTGCGGTCGCGTATGCACCGCGAAGTGCCAGGACGCCTGCGCGCTCGGGCATCTCGGCGAACCGATAATGATCAGGTGGCTCAAGAGGTACATCACCGACAACACCCTCGACCGCAGAAACGCGGTCCTCGGCATAGACAAACGCGCCCCCCGGACGGGAAAAAAGATCGCCGTTGTCGGAGGGGGACCCTCCGGCTTTACCGCGGCATTCTACCTCAATCGTTTCGGCCATACCGTGACCGTATTCGAGCGGACCGACAAGCCCGGCGGCATGCTCCGCACCGGAATCCCGGACTACCGTCTCCCCGCCGACGTCCTCGCGAGAGAAATCGATGTGATCCTCGATTCGGGCGTGGAACTTCGCACCGGCGTCGATATAGGCGGCGAAGTGACCGTAACGAAGCTCAGAGAAGAATATGATTCGGTATACATATCTGTCGGCGCGCAGGAAGGCTCGAGCATGCCTATTGAGGGCATCGACCTGCCGCGTGTGCTGATCGGTGTCGATCTTCTCGCCCGTATCGCCGCAGGGGAGCGTCCCTCCCTCGGCGAGACAGTCGCCGTCATAGGAGGCGGCAATACGGCGATGGACGTATGCCGTTCGGCCGTCAGGCTCGGCTCGGAAACCGTCAACGTCCTCTACCGCAGGACCGAGAAGGAGATGCCGGCAGACGCCGAGGAGATCGAGGAAGCAAAAGAAGAGGGCGTCGAATTCGAGTTCCTCGTCTCGCCCGTTCGCGTCACGGAAAAGGGCGGGAAACTCGACGTCGAATGCCAGG
Source organism: Candidatus Krumholzibacteriota bacterium (assembly GCA_030630165.1). Taxonomy (GTDB): domain Bacteria; phylum Krumholzibacteriota; class Krumholzibacteriia; order Krumholzibacteriales; family Krumholzibacteriaceae; genus JAUWCL01. The sequence continues at coordinate 1,942 of DAOVNN010000342.1, read as the reverse complement.
GAATGGAACTGGGCGAACCGGACGACAGCGGCAGGCGCAGGCCGGTCCCGATCGAGGGCTCCGAGTTCACCGTCACGGTCGATACCTGCGTGATGGCAGTGGGTCAGCAGGTCGAAGGCTCCTTCGCGACGGCTGTAGGAGTGAAGATCACACGCTGGAACACCTTTGACGTCGACGGCGACACGCTCGTCACCGACATCGAGGGGGTATTCGCCGGAGGAGACTGCGAGACGGGTCCTGACGACGCGATCCGCGCCATAGCGTCGGGCAAGAAGGCCGCCTGGTTCATTAACGAATATCTCGGGAGGAAGACCGATGGATGATAAGAGAAACATAAGATCATTCGCCTCTGTAGACGAGATCCTGGAATACGCGTTGTCGATGGAAGACGAATCGTGGAGATTCTACAGAGACTGGGCGGAGAAGACCGACAATGAAGCGATATCAATCGTCTTCAGGGAATTCGCAGGCGAAGAGCTGAAGCACAAGAAGCTCATCGAAGACGTACGCGCCGGAGTGAAAATATTGAAGCCCCACCACGATGTCGCCGACCTGAAGCTCGCCAATCATTACATCAAGCCGCAGCCCTCCGCCTCGATGTCATACCAGGACGCTCTGCTCATCGCCATAGAGAGGGAAGTCGCGGCCATCGAACTCTACGTCCATCTCATGTCGATCTGTGTCGAGGAGGCTTTCCGTAATGTATTCGACGCCCTGGTCGATGAGGAGAAAGAACACAAGCTGAGGCTCGAGACGATCTACGACGATACCTTCATGAAGGAAGACTAGGCCCCGTCCTCGAGCAATTCTCCCTCGTCCTGCCTGAACTGCTCCCAAATCCTCCGGAACCTGCCCAGGTACAGCGTGTCGAACAGTTCCTCCTTGCAGGGGAATTCCTCGAGCACACGTGAGCGAAAGGTCCGAGCAGCGATCTCGATGTCGACACGCGGCATGTCCGCATCGAGTATCATCGATACGATCCTGTCCGCTTCCATCCGTATGCCGAGTGCCCGCTTGCGATCGAGCTCTATGCCAGCCGACTCGAACAGTTCCCGTTCGAGTGCTTCCCAGTCGATGTCTCCGTTCTTTCTGTTCATGGCGCCATCGCGAGCCTGACCTTCATCCAGGCCTCGAGCTCTTCTTCCATTATTTCGCGCATCCCGCCGGATCTGCCGCCCGATCTACCGCCTCCCATTCCACCCATACCACCGGGAGGCCTCTGGCCCTGCATCTGCTTGCGCATCTCGCCCATATCGATCTTTCCCATCTCGAGACCAAGACCGGCCAGGCCGCCTTCGGCCAGACCGTCAGGGAAGGGAAGAAGGTCACCGCCCGTGAGGGGGACCTTCAGCTCATATACGAGTATCCTGTCGTCAAGAGCGAGTACCGCTTCGATGCCCAGTTCTTTCCCATCCTCAACAAACATCCACTGCCCCTCGGAATCTTCAGATCTGCCGATGACCATCTCGCTTCTTGATTTTACGAGCAGATCCCTGATCGCCTGTGCCCTGTCTTTCGCGGCGGTCTCGCGCAGTCCGCGCATCTCCCCCGGTCCCTTTGTCATCGGGAAGTCGATCCCGTATGTCCTGTCGTCGCCGCCCTTCGCATCGAACCAGACGGTAAGTCCCCGGATGAGGATCTGCTGCTGGGTCTTCGCGTTCCAGGTCGACAGGCACATGTAGAGGTATTCCCCGTCGTTAAAGACCGCGAACCTGATGCCCTTGTCATCGTCGCTGTACTGCTCGGTTCCGCGCCATTCCGAGGCATCACCATCTATTACTATCTCCCGATCGTGCCATCTGCTTTCGAACTCCTCTCCTCCGCATCCTGCAGAAGAAAAGGAAACGAAAAATACCAGGGCAGCCGGAATAAGGGTCCGTCGATAGATCAAGATATCCTCCTTAAGTAATAGAGGTGCAGGTGGGGTCTACAGTAATACGTC
>DAOVNN010000348.1 GCA_030630165.1 Candidatus Krumholzibacteriota bacterium | reverse complement strand
GACCGAGATGGCCAAGCGCATGATCCGGCAACGAAGGAAGCTGGTCGTCAGGGGAGCGTTTATCTTAGCCGCGGCGGTGCTGGTCGCTCTTACAGCGTGGTACTGGTGGGCCGGACGTGCCGAGGCAAAGTATCCTATTGTTGTGCTGCCTTTTGAAAATCTCTCCGAAAACTCCGAAGAAGATTTCCTTTCTGAAAACGTGACAGGAGAAATTACCAGCGAGTTGAGTCACATCGGTTCCATAGGGGTGATCTCAAATCGCACCGCTAATCTCTACAAAGAATCGGATAAACCGACTTCGGAGATCGCCAGTGAACTGAACGTCCGGGCGGTTGTGGAGGGAAGTGTCAGGGAATCCGGTAACAGGGTGGATGTCGTAGTGCAGCTGATCCGGGCTGATACTGAGCAGATATTGTGGACTGATGAATTTAACTGCAGTATAGGCGGCTTGCCCGAGCTCTTCTGTGAACTTACGCGTATCATCGCTGGTGAGATAGGAGCGGAGATCACGCCTGAGGAAGAGGCAAGACTGGTAACCTTACGCAAGGTCGCCGACGAAGTCTACCGGGAGTATCTTCTCGGCAGGCACTTCAGCGAGCAGCTGCTTTCATCTATCGATCCGATACTCTTTGCCACTGTCATGTCGCATTACAACAAGGCAATCTCACTGGATTCGACATATGCCCCGCCGCGAGCAGGGCTTGCCTTCACGATCGCTTATTTTTCTCGCTGGATGATCTTGGCTGAAAGTGATTCGCTGCTTGCAGTCGCGAGGCGACAGGCAGACAAGGCTCTTGAGCTTGATCCAGACCTTTCCGATGTGTATGTCGCAAGGAAAGAGCTGCTTTTTCACGAGTCGGACTTCGAAGGCATGAAGAGAGAATATGAGAAGGTGTTCGAGCTCGACCAGTCGCCCGAGACCTTAACCGGGTATTCAGGGAATTTCCTTACCTGGATAGGGGAGTTCGAGGAAGCTGTGGCCGTAGCCCGGGAGGCTGTCGAGAAGGAACCGATTGCTCTGTACACGCATCACAACCTTTCGTGGGTTCTCTATATCGCCAGGCGATATGACGAAGCTCTTGATGAGATCCAGAAAATGAAAGAACTATTTCCGGGACAGAATGACTTCGTGGAGACACGTGTATTGATCGAGCAGAAGAGATACGAAGAGGCTGCGCAATCGATCAGGGACAGGGGAGAAGAGCCCGGCTATACCGACGAGGAATCCTGGCGGGCTTCAATGGTCAAGGGTATCGAAAAAGATTCACTCCACTGTGTAAAGGCAGGCTGGAACTACAGGGCGTATGAGATCTCCAGGGCATACGCTGATCTCGAGTATATCGATCAGTCGATGAAGTGGCTCGAAGAGGCGGCCAGAGTAGTGCCTGTCGACATCACCCAGATCAACAGCGATCCTCAGTTCGACGTCCTTCGCAACGATTCAAGGTTCCAGGCCCTCATGAAGAAGATGGGGATCCCGAGCGGCGAGCTGGCGGAGCTCGCGAATCCCTGATCGCCCCCGGCCTCTACCTCAGAAGAACCATCTTCCTCGTATTTTCATAATCCCCACCCGCGTTGATCCTGTAGAAGTAAACACCGGAAGCAACGCTCGACCCGAGATTGTTCGATCCATCCCAGGTGAGCTCGTGAGAACCAGCGTCCATGACGTCATCTTGGAGAGTCCTGACCAGTTGTCCGGCAACATTGTAGATCTTCAGGCTCACATGTCCCTTTTTCGGAAGCGCGAACAAAATCCTCGTCGACGGATTGAACGGGTTGGGAAAGTTTTGCGCGAGGCTGTATGCCTTAGGGATCTCGGTGCCGGTATAGTCCACATTGACGCCGTTCTCAAAGAACTCGTATGTCATAGCTAGGAACTCGTTTCTGGCGAGGACACCATCCCCGGCGTTGCGGATCTGCATGAAGCTGTGTCCGATCCAGACCGTACGGAGAGGCTGGCTCGCGCTGTTCAGCTGATCAGTGTAGATGCCGGCGTAGTACGGCATGCTGTTGAACAGCGGATACACCAGTGCGTACTCTCCTGAACCTGTCTCTTCGAGGACGTCGAAGGCGTTTACGATAGGGCATCCTCCGAATGAGTAGTAGGAAAGCCCCTGGTACGGCCCGAAAGAGGTACCGGTGACAAGAGGAGTCACGACGCCGCCAGCCTCACGGCCGCCCGTCATGTCGTAGTAGCTGAAATTCTCGAGCGAGACGCCGCAGATCGTGCTCATGAGCTCAAGGGCCACGGCTGCGGTTGACTGCGAAAGGTCGGAGGCGACCCCCTCGCCAAGGACGAGAAGTCCGACCCTGTGTTCCGAGATGTTCATCCAGTCGACATACAGCTGCGCGCCGTTGGACTTGTCCGAGTTCGTGGTACCGTCGGATATCGTTACCGCGTTAAGGTCGCCCGAGTCGTGTATGACGGTGTGGTACGCCGTGCAGAAGATCGACGATGCGTCAGTCACGGATGTATATGCCCCTATGCCGTTGTCAACGGATGAACTCGGCGCGTTGATGTCGTACCTGTCTGGCAGAGGCTCGCCTGATGGAGTGACCGCCTCGAACGCCGGGTCGAAGTACTGCTGTACCTGTCCGATGAATCTGCCGCGTCCATTGAACTCGTCGACGTACAGGACACCAGGGACCTGTCTTAGAGTAGGCAGGCAGGTGAACTCGTACCGGTTTCCGTCCGCTTCTTCAGCTGAAGCAGGCAGGGTCGATTCATTGCCGAGGAGATCCCACGCCTTGAAGTAGTACTCGACCATGTATCCACGGGTAAAGAGCGAATCGTTGAGATCGATACAGTAGTGGTCCGGCCAGAAACTCCCGGGCGAGAAGGCAGCAGGTTCACAGAGGAATATATCCCAATTATTGCCGTCGGTACTCATCCACGTGCCGTACGTCCCTTCGAGCTGTGCGCCCGTGAG
>DAOVNN010000071.1 GCA_030630165.1 Candidatus Krumholzibacteriota bacterium | reverse complement strand
TGCGATCCAGGCGCAATGCCCCTCACCAAGCATGAGGTCCCTTACCCTTGACGCCGTTGTATCGTCTTCATAAAGTGCGAAACACGCCGACCCGCTTCCACTCATCGAACTGAGCCGCGCTCCCTCGCTCTTCAGGAGAACCAGAATCTGCCCGATTACCGGATACTCTCCGACAACGACTCCCTGGAAGCTGTTGCTCGTCTCGAGAGCGATATCCGGAAAATCCTTCAATCCCCCCAGCAGACAATTTAGTTTATGACCGCCATCGGACCTTGTCAATATTAAATTGGGGTTTTGGTAAGCCCACTTCGTGGAAACGTTTATATCCGGCTTGACGATCAGCAGCGTTCCGCCGCTCAGCCCTTCTGTCTTTTCGAGGATCTCACCTCTTCCCTTCCCGACCGCCGGCGATCCAAACAGGAAAAAAGGCACGTCTGAGCCTATCTCAAGGGCCATCTCCATCAGGCGCGTAACGTCGATTTCCAGGCCGAGCAGCTCGTTCACCCCGGCAAGGACCCCCGCGGCATCCGAGCTGCCTCCACCGAGCCCGGCTCCGGATGGAATATTTTTACGGACATCCAGCGACACTCCCTTCCCTTCCCCGTACTCCCCGAGGATCAGTTCTGCCGCTTTCCAGCAGAGATTCGAGCTGTCCCACGGGATCCCGGGATCATCGCCCGTGAGCGAGATACCCCCGCTGGTCCGCTCGATACGAATGATGTCATGGAGGGACACAGGTTGAAACACGGTCTCTATGTCATGGTATCCGTCATCGCGTTTACGGATGACTTCGAGGTAGAGATTGATCTTGGCGTTGCATCTTACCGAGATAGAGCCGACGGTCACCTGTAGGTCTCCCAGAGGTCGCCCCACTTCGTCTTCCTGAACTTCCTGATCTTCGAGCGACCGATGGTCGGATACCAGAAGAAATCGTGGTAGATATTGCTGGCCATCGGAGCCCAGCCTACCAGGGGCGAATGCAGCGCCGGCTTCTCGAGGAACTGAAGCGGCCCCTTTCTCAACATCTGGTCGCCCCAGATCACCAGGCTCTTTTTCACTCTGAACTCGAAGTTGAGCTTATCTATATCCTCGCCGACGATCTCGAGATTGTCGACCCTCGCCTCGCCGAGGCCCCTCTCGGTCGACCACCTCAGGTAGTCGATCGACATCGGATCGAATCCCATTATCTTCGCGGCGACCGCGTCGATCGCCACGGAGTCTGAGCTCGCGAGGATCAGGTCGCCCTCGTATGGATCCATCGTCCGCGGCCCCGCTCCATTGCCGCATACAGTGCCGTCCATCACGGCGAATATGTTGGGGTGGAGCTCGCGCTGCATGAAAAGCAGGTCGACCAGCACCTCGTGCATGTACTTGTGGGCGTAATGCCTGACCTCCTTGAGCAGCCCGCCGAAGGAGTTCTTGATAGCTCCCGTCGTCGTCGAGTGGCCATGGGTCTTTACCGTAGGCAGGTGCAGCACATCCCTGCCGATGTACATCTTCGGGATCTCGATCCCCTCGGGGAATATCTCACCCAGCTTCAGCAGCTCGGAGCGGAACTCGTAAATCGTCCATTCGACATCCGTAAGGGGGGTAAACGGGAGCTCGTACCTGTCGAGAATCGGCATCCACAGGTTGTTAACGGCGCCCTTTCGCGGATTGGTAACGACCGTCTTGTTTTCAACGGGAATCAGCGAATCCTTCGTATAGCCCCTGCCGAGAAGATCCTTCACTACACCCTCGAGCTGCCAGGGCTGGCTCGAGCAGGCCGGAAAATATTTGGTCCAGGAGAGGTTGAGTTTCAGGAGCAGATCCCTTTCGGCCGTGAGGACATCTCCCGCTCCGGCCATATCCATCAGCCGGTGATAATCGTCGACTACGGTCTCCGGGACCGTCCTTAGAACCGCTACTTTACTCATGGTATCGTTTTCTCTCCATCTGGCTGTGCCAGTTAAAGGATAGCCTTGTCATCGAAGAATTATATAGATCACCGCTGCGAACCAGAGGAACACGTCGATGATGATCGCTTTCTCAGTAAGCAGGACGCCCGACGGGTCGCCGCCCTCGTGCCTGTTGTATACAAGATAGAGATACCGCATGATACCGAATACGACGAAGGGTATCGTGTAGACGAGATCTCTCGTACCGAATTTCAGGACGGTCGACGGCCAGACAGTGTATATCGAATATGATATGATCGAGGCCGTCGCCGAAAGACTGACCAGCTGGTCGAGCAGAGTCACGGAATAGTCCCTCAGCGAAATGCGGTGATTGCCAGCCGAGACGAGATTGGTGATCTCGTTCCTCCTCTTGCAGATCGCCAGGAAGAGAGAGAGGAACAGCGTACATATCCAGAGCCACGGTGAGAACTCGAGGTCGGGTATCACCGTGTGGAGAACCGCTACTCCCGCCGCCGCCCTGATCAGAAAGCTGAACGATATCGCGATCACGTCGAGTATCACGACATTGCGGAACACGAGCGAATAGGCCAGGTTGACCCCGACGAACGCCGCTGTCAGAAAGAAGAAATCTCTCCCGAGGGTCCACGACACGGGAAGCATTACAGCGATCAGCAGGATGGCGAAACCGGCCGCGAGGCGGAGATTTATCCTTCCGGCCGCTATCGGACGATCGGTCTTCTTCGGATGTTCCCTGTCCCTGTCGCGATCGAAGATATCATTGAGTATATAGATCGCTCCGGACAGGCCGCAGAAGACGATGAAGCCGTAGAGACTCAGGCGGACGAGCTCGGGGTCGGCAAATCTCTTGGAGAATACGATACCGGCGAAGAGGACCAGGTTCTTGGTCCACTGCTTGGGCCGCATCGAGATGATCAGGTACCAGATCTTATTCATGTCGGCTAATATACACGTCCTCAGGGCCGCCGGTCAAGAGGAGCCGCTGATTCTCCGGTGCTCCACTCCCTGTAGACGGCCGCGTTCAATCCGATGATGATCAGCATCATCGTCAGCACTTCGGCGTCGCCGAAGTTCCAGTCGAACATCCCGTTGACTATAAAACCGGTCATGGCGCCGAGGGATCCTGCCGTAAGGGCCCTCCCGGGGGGTGGCAGGTCGAGACGCAGATTCCTCCCGACGATCCTGAACATCGAGGCGAGAAGCCAGACGAACGCCGCGAGCCCCAGGGTTCCCAGGGTAACGGCCACGTGAAGGAATATGTTGTGCATGTGACCGTGCACATGAACGGCCTCTGGCGGCATATGCTCCCTGTAGATCTCTCCGAGGTCCACCGGCCCCGTGCCGATGACCGCATGCTCCCTGAATATCGATAACCCGCCCCTGAGCATGTTGATCCTCTGGACATTCGTCCTGAACTGCAGGTCGAACATCGTCGTTATCCTGTCACGGTAGGCGCTCGGTCCGAGCAGCACCAGGGCCGTTACGGCGGCTATGTACACGGGGATCCATCGCCTGCGCAGCAGGGCAAGTATCACTATGCCGGATATGAACATGGCGAGCCAGGACGAACGTGTCTGCGTCAGAACCAGAGCCATAAATGTTACGGCCGCCGCGATCATCGAGGAGATCCTCAGCTTCCGGGGTATCCCGGCGGCAATAGACACCGCAACGTACAGTGAGAGCAGCAGCATCATGATCCCGCCGAATGTCATCTCGTTCGAGAACGTTCCTGGAGTCCTGTGCAGGCCCCCTCTACCCATCCCCATACAATAGATGACTATACCGTACAAGGCCGAACCCGCTCCCGAGACGAGAAGGACCTGGTAGATCCTGCCGCGCATCGACCGGTCGGCCGCCAGTGACGCGGTAAGCCAGACCGCTACGAAGAGCAGGTAGTTCTTCATGTTTCCGAAGGCATCGGCCGGATTGCCGGAGAGCAGGGATGAGATTATCGAAATAAACGTGAACGCCGCGAAGGGAAGGGCGAGAGGAAGCCACCCCGGCCTGAACGATCGATCGATCAAACAGAGGGCTGCAAAGAGAAGCACTGTGATGCTGAGGGATATCTGGTTGGCCGCGATCGAGAATGTCGATGTGAAGACGAAGATGCCGAAGAACACCAGCGCTGCCTGCCGCAGACGGACGGCGGCCGGACGGCCGTCAGCCGCTCTCATGTTCCTCCACTCCGATGCTGTTGGTGAAATCGAGCAGGATGCCGGATACCCTGGCAGCCTCCCCCCCGGCCAGTGCCCTCGATATCTCCATCAGCACATTGGAGACATCATCCGGAACACGGCCTGTTTCGACGGGTTCAAGCCTCGTTTCTCCGGCTCCTCCCCGCACCCGGGTTTCCCATACAGTTCCTTCGGTTCCGGAGAGCTGCCCTGCGGCGTGCGCCAGGCTCGCCGTTCCAACGGCACCGTCAGTCCGTATTATCAGGAGCCTGTCCTCCGCGTCCCTGAACAGGTTCCGGACCAGCGTTTCTCCCAGAAGTGCCGCTCGCCTCACATCGTTGTTCCGGTGATTCCCCCCGCGGCTGATCAGCACCAGTCTCGAGCGGGCCGAGAGAGCGGCCGCAGCCAGTCTCTCGAGCGGCATGACTGTTTTGCGAATGAATGCGTCGAGCGGATTCGACAGCTCCCGGGCAGGCATATCGAAGTCGGCTATCATCACGTCGGGTGATATCTCCGAGACGAGCCTGATCGTCGCCGGACGGTCCTCCAGCACCCCGAGATATGTCGCAGCGGGGGGCTCGAGGTAAGCCGAACTTTCTCTGACGATGAACAGGTCGTCCGTGATCACCGTAAGGTCTGCCGACCGGCCGAATCTCGCCGGGGACCCCCGCACGACCGGTCCGTTGCCGGCGGCAACGATCTTCATCCCTTCGAACAGTCCCTTTTCCACCGTTACGCTCCCGGCGGATTCGTCGGGATCGCCGAGTATCCTGACGGGAACGCCATATCGTTCCAGCTGATCGAATCGTTCAGGAGGCACCCTTCCCGCATACGAGGCGGAGATCACTACCTCGTCGACACCGTGGTGAGCGGCGATGCTCTCGATCTCCCCCATGCTCCCGAGAACGGGAATGCCGTGTATGTTCCTGCCGTGCATCGAGCGCCTGTCGTCGAGCCAGCCGACCGGATGCAGGCCCTTCGTCTGCTTTACCTGGTGAAGGACGGCTTCGGCGACATGTCCCGTCTCGCCGATGACCACTCTCCTCCCTTCGACCTCTTCATGCGCGGGGAGTTCGTGGAACCAGCGGGTGACTACCCTCGCTCCCGCCATGAACACGGTCAGGATGAACAGATCGATCAGGAATGCCGAGCGGGGAAACGACTGGAACCTGAAGAGGAAGGTGAACAGAACCACCATGATCGCCGAACCTACCGCAACTGCCTTGAATATCCTCACGATGTCGTCGAATGTCGTATAGCGCCAGACGGCCTTGTACAACCCGTAGTAATAGAAAACGGCCGTCCTGATCACTATTACTATGGGAAGGCTCACTATCATCGTCCGGGTCTCAGCCTCGGGGAAACTGAAGTTGAGGCGTATCATGTAGCTGAGGATGTAGCTCCCGCCGATAAGCACGAGATCGGTGAAAGCCGCGGCGAATATCCTTCTCGCGCTTCCCGCTTCTCCGCCCTTTTCGAGCTGCCTGATCTTGAATACCGCCCAGAGAAAGAAACCGGTCCAGATGACGGCAAGGCCGGATATGAACTCGTTCTCACCGCTTACCAGAAGAAACGCACTGCCACCGAGGAGAGCCGCAATAAAATATTCGAGCAGGGTGACCTGCTTGTGAGAGAGCCCAAGGTCGGTCAGTCTCTGGTAGTAGTGCGTCCTGTGAGCGGTGAAGATCCTCTTTCTCTGTATCGTCCTTCTCGCCAGAGTCAGAGCGGCATCGACAAGCACGCCTCCCATCAGAAGGATCGTCACAAAGACGGGAACGCCGTGGCGCGCCCCCGCGACCGAGAGTATGGCGAACATGAATCCGATAAAAGTCGAACCGCTGTCGCCCATGAATATCCTGGCGGGCGGAAAATTAAACCGGAGAAATCCGAAGAGCGCGCCAGCGACCGCCGCGTAGACGATCCCGAGGGCCGGATCTCCTGCGGCGAATCCGAGCAGTACGAGGAAAATGGCGGCGATCATGCCGACACCAGCCGCCAGCCCGTCGAGCCCGTCGATGAAATTGTAGAAATTGACTATTGCCGTTATCCAGATGAGCGTGACCGGAATCGCCGCAGGACCGAGAGAAACGGTCCCGATAAGGGGGATCATGACTTCATCGAGCACGAGGCCGGAGGCGATGACGGTTCCTGCCGCCACTATCTGCGCGGCCAGTTTCAGCTTCGCGTCGAGGCCGCGGAGGTCGTCGAGGAGCCCGACCGCCGCTATCATAGCCGCGGCTCCGAGAATACCCCCCTTCGAATCGATGCCGGGAAGGGGATCGAATCCGGCGAGCCTGGCCGTGAGAATGGTCAGGTAGAATGTAAGAACTATGGCGACGCCGCCGAGACGCGGCTTGGGCACCTCGTGCGAGCCGCGGTCGGTCGGTATATCGAGCAGGGACCGGCGAAGCGAATAGCGAAGTATCGCTCCGGTCATAAGGAACGAGATGAGTAGTGCCTCAAGAAAAAACAGAAGTTCACGCATGCAGAGCTTCCCGGGCGAAATACCGCTTTCCGCAAAGCCTGATAATACTTTATGAAATCGGGGCGGACAAGCGATTTCGACCGGTCATATCCTGCCGGCCGGACCTCATGAATATCCTTGCCTGTATGCCGGGCGGCGATTAAAATGCTCTGGAATTCGGATATTTCCGTCCATTTACGGGGTTTACGGCTTTATGACTGACAGGATCTCCGTTACGCATCTTATAACAGGCACATCTACCGGCGGCGCCGAGAGGATGCTCCACAAACTCGTTTCGAGGACCGACAGGGGGAGATTCGACATCAGTGTCATATCTCTGACGACTGCCGGCGATATCGGCAGGAGGATGATCGATGAAGGCGTCTCCTTTCATTCGATCGAGGCATCGAGAAGCGGCCTCGACCCCGCGGCTCTCGTCAGGCTGATCCGGCACCTCCGCCGGACCCGTCCCGATATCCTTCAGACATGGATGTACCATGCCGACCTGGCCGGCGGGCTGGCGGCCCGGATCGCGCGCTCGATCCCCGTCGCGTGGAACATCCGCCACAGCGACCTGGACCCGGATCATATGAAAAAACGGACGATAAGCATCGCGAAATGGTGCGCCCGTCTTTCCCGGCGTCTCCCCGAAAGGATCGTCTGCTGTTCGAGGGCCTCGATGGAGACACATGCGGCGATCGGGTACGACAGGGAGAGGATGGTCGTGATACCGAACGGGTTCGACACAGCACTGCTTAAGCCCGATGACGGCGCTCGAAGCTCGGTCCGCAGAGAGCTGGGCCTGGACAGGGACACGCCTCTCGTCGGCCTCGTCGCGAGATATCATCCCCAGAAGGATCATGCGACCTTCTTCAGGGCGGCCGGCATCCTGCATGCGGAGATGCCGGAAGTGCGCTTCGTCCTCTGCGGAAAGGGAGTGACGGCGGAAAACAGGGACCTGGCCGGCCTGACAGGAGAGGCCGGCCTTGCGGATACGGTATTCCTGCTCGGGCGCCGCGACGACATCCCGAGGATACAGGCGTCTCTCGACATCGCCTCATCCTCCGCCTCGAGCGGCGAGGGATTCCCCAACATCATCGGAGAGGCCATGTCCTGCGGGGTCCCGTGCGTGGTGACATCGGTCGGGGATTCCGCCGAGATCGTGAGTGACTGCGGCGTAGTGGTCGAACCTGGCGACCCGGAAGCTCTGGCGGCCGGCTGGAAGAAGATACTCGCCATGAACAGCGGGGACCGTTCCTCACTGGCCGGCAGATGCCGGGAAAGGATCGAAAACAGGTTCGAGATCGGCGCTGTCACAGCCCGTTACGAGGTGATGTATCTCGGCATGTGTGGAAATCGCGGGGAGAGCAAAAGCGGTGCGTGATATGTCGCCTGAGTTTCCCGTTACTTCCGTCCGGTGAGCGCGTCGAGCCTGTCGATCTGATGCCGCGTCACCGCCCGTTCATCGAAGTGATCCAGGACCCTCTGCCTGCCTGTCTTTCCCATCCGGGCGGCCATGTCATTATCCGAAAGGATCTTCAGAACAGCCTCACCGAGGGCGTAGTGGTCGCGCGGCGGTACGAGAAGGCCCGTCTCGCCGTCGATGACCTCTTCCCTGCATCCCCTGATATCGGTCGCCACCACGGGCAGTCCGGTGGCCATCGCTTCGAGCAGTGAGCGGGGCATCCCTTCCCTGTAGCTCGGCATGGAAAATATATCAAACAGGGCGAGGATCGCCGGAACGTCCTTCCGGTATCCGGTCATCACGAGCCGTCCGGACAGTCCTTCACTCTGCATGAGCGACTCTATCTCGGCATGGCAGCCGTCACGGTCGCTCTCGAGCGACGCTCCGATCATGACAAACATCGCGCCGGAGATCTCACGCGAGACAATCCCGGCCGCTTTCACGAACTCGACCGCTCCCTTCTCCCTCACGATCCGCCCGGTGAATCCGATCACGGGGCCGCCATCAATCCCGAACTCCTCCCTGACAAGGGCGGCTGCCGCGGCGTTAACCTCCCGTCCGAAGAGGGAGGGATCGACCCCGTTGCCGATATGAACCAGCTTCTCCGCGGGAGCTATCCGGGACTCTACCGCTTCCCCGAGGTCCTCCCCGCTCTGTACGAAGATGAGGTCGGAAATCGAGGCCCCGAACCGCTCTATCGCCCTCATCACTCTTCGCACCGGTCCGCGCATGTCCTCGTGAAAGTAGAAGCCGTGAGCGGAATAGACGACCCATGGCACGCGGGTGATCTTCGCCGCGATACGTCCGAGCAGTCCGGCGACCGGAGTGTGGGTGTGAACGATGTCGAATCTTTCCCCGCGCATGAGACGGAAAAGACGGACCAGCGAGACGGTGTGAGAGATAATATTGTACGACCTCGAGATGGGGACCCTGTATACGTCGAATCCCTCCTGTTCGAGGCGGTCGAGCCCCTCGCCTGGAGAGCAGCAGAATGAGACCTCGTAACCTGAATCACGAAGAGCCAGGCCGAGCGGCCTGAGAAGATGGTATGCAGTGAAATCGACAGCGCAGAGTTGAAGGATCTTCAAACCGCCCCTCCGCCTTTTGACCGGTCGGCTATCACGCCTGGCCGGGCGAAGTGAGTATTTCCTCTACCAGCCCGCAGAGGATGTGCCCCAGTGTCATATGGATCTCCTGGATACGTGCAAAATCATCATCGGGCACTGTGATCGCCAGATCGGCCCCCGCGGCCATGGAGCCGCCGCCGGCGCCCGTGAACGCAAATGTCTTCATGCCGAGTTTCGACGCCATCGAGATCGCCTCGACTGCATTCGCCGAGTTTCCGCTCGTCGACAGGGCAAGCAGCACGTCGCCCGGGCTGCCGATCGCCTCGATCTGTTTTGAAAAGACATCGTCGTACCCGAAATCATTGGCGATCGCCGTCACGACCGAACTATTCGTTGTAAGGGCGAATGCCTTGTATCCACTGAGTTTCTTCCTGCGAAACCTCCCGACAAGCTCGCCGGCGATATGCTGCGCGTCTGCGGCGCTCCCGCCGTTGCCGCATGTCAGGACGATCTTCCCCGATTCGATCGCGTGCGCCATCAGCCTGGCCATCTCGACGAGCACCGCCGCCTGCTCGCGGGGGAAGGATTCAAGAACCTTCCTCAGGGCGTCGAGCTCCCCGAGGACCTGTTCGATATATCCGTCGTTCTTTTCCATTTCTTTACCCTTTTGCGTGGGGGCTACGATCGGGACAGGGCCACGATCGAGATTATGAGCGTTCCGACTCCAATCAGCCCGCTGAAGATATCGGCGAATATCCGTGTCTTGCTCCGCTTGATGATGATGACATCCCCGCTGTTCGGGTGGTAGCTGCTGTCCGTCTTGATAGATGTGCCGTCTTTCGCTATGATCACGACCCTGTTTATACTGCCCTCATGAGTGGGACCTCCCGCCGCGCCGATATACTGCGCAACCGTCCAGTTGCTGACGAACCTCACTCTTCCCGGCAGCTGCACCTGCCCGCCGATCGCCACGGTCTGGTCGACGTTCGGTATGTGCAGCACATCGCCGTCGATAAGCGGAATATCCTCGGCAGTGCTCGGAGGGACGAATTTCTTGAGATCTATCCTGACCAGCTCTCCGGTAGCCCTCTCGAGCGTCGCGGCGGTAAGATCGGCATCGACGTTGTAGACCGCCACGCGGCCGAGCAGGCTCCGGAGCCCCTCACCCTCGGTGATATAATAATTACCTGTCTGTGTCGTCGCTCCGAAGACGAATACCCTGCTCGTACCGGTCATTCCGTCGATCACGTTCAGCTCGTCGCGGTCCTTCAGGATCATGTCGAACTCGAACGACTGGACCTGCATCGTGATGACCGTGCCGTCCTCATTGACCCTCGTGAGGAGCACCCTGTCCTTTATCGCCTCCGCCCTGAATCCGCCGGCC
>DAOVNN010000220.1 GCA_030630165.1 Candidatus Krumholzibacteriota bacterium | reverse complement strand
GGTGACAGATGTAACTATAACGTGCTTTAGTCCCAATTCGCTCGATGCTGCCGCGATCTTTGCCGGCTCGGCCCGGTCGGGCGCTGGCGGCGCCCCCTTCGTCACCGAGCAGAAACCGCATCCGCGGGTGCATACATCACCGAGCATCATGAAAGTGACCTTGCCCTTTGAATAGCACTCGGCCCTGTTGGGACAGAGTCCTTCCCTGCAGATTGTGTGGAGATCCCTGCGCCTTATGGCTCCCTCGATCCTCGACGATTCGGTGGCGAGGGGAATCTTCCTCCTCAACCACGCGGGAAGCCTCTCGCTGCGGCGTTTACTCGTAATGAATGTCATCTATCGCCTGTCACCTTAAAAGCATTCAATATCTAGTACTCTTTCCGGTGCCTCGCCGGGAGTATTCCCAGCTGCTCCCTGTACTTCGCGACGGTGCGCCGCGCTATGATCAGACCGTCCTTCTTAAGCAGATCGGCGATCTTCTGGTCGCTCATCGGCTTCTTTGTATCTTCCTTAGCGATGATCTCCTTGATCTTGAGCTTCGCGCTTTTCGCCGAGACTTCACCGCCCGACTCCGTGCTGAGCGCGCTGCTGAAGAAGTACTTCAGCTCGAATACGCCGCGCGGCGTCTGTACGTACTTGTTCGTCGTCACACGGCTTACGGTCGATTCGTGCATCCCGATCTTGCCCGCTACCTGCTGAAGCGTAAGCGGCTTGAGAAAGCCCGCACCCTTCTCGAAAAAATCCATCTGCGCCTCTACGATGCTGTCCATGACCTTGATCATCGTACGGCGGCGCTGCTCGATCGTCTGGATCAGCCACTTGGCGTTCTTCAGGCGTCCCTGGATGAAGTTCCTCGTCTCGTCGCTGATCTCGTGATTGCTCTGCAGCTCGCTCTTGTACGACTGGCTTATCCTCAGCCTGGGCACGTTGCGGTCGTTGAGGAAGATTATGAACTTTTCGCCGACCAGCTCGACGATGAGGTCGGGGATGACATACTTCGGACCCTCGGAAATTATATCCAGGCCCGGTTTCGGGTTCAGACTTCCGATGATCGATGCCTGCGCCTGTACTTCCTTGAGCGATATCTTCAGTTTCTTGCTGATGTCGAGGTACTTCTTCTGCTTGAACTCCTCGAAATAATCGGCAACGATCTTCGCTGCCATAGTGTCCAACTGCCCCCTGGCCTCCATCTGGATGAGAAGGCCTTCCCGAAGGTCGCGCGCTCCTATCCCGGAGGGCTCGAAGGTCTGGACTATCTTCAGCACTTCCTCGACCTTTTCGGTCGTCGTGCTGCACGTGCGCTTGATATCCTCAAGGGGGCATACGAGATAACCCGAATCATCGAGATTGCCGATGATGTACTCACCGATCTCGAGAACCTTCTCATCCTTGGTCACGAGCCTGAGCTGACTCATGAGGAAGTCCGAGAAGCTCTGCTGCGCGATGGGAACCCTTTCGTGGAAATCCTCCCGCTCCTCGATCTCCGCCTGCGTTCCGCCCATCCCGAAGGCCGTCTCGAAGTAGTCATCCCAGTCTTCCTGAGCGTCCTTCTCGGCACTGGTCTCTTCCTTCTTGGCGGCTGCCGCCTCTTCCTCCTCCACTGTCGCTTCGTCTTCCTTGATATCCTCGACTTCGTCTACTTCCTCGAGAAGGGGGTTCTGCAGTATCTCCTGGCGGAGTACCTGCTGCAGCTCCTGGGTAGGCATCTGAAGCAGTTTAAGGGCCTGCTGCAGTCGCGGCGTCATCACGAGCCGCTGCTGCATCCCCAGGCGCATACCTAACTTCATTTCCATCTATATCCGTCCTTACTTACAGACGAAACGCCTCGCCGAGGTATATCTCCCTCACCTCGGGGTCGGAGGCCAGATCATCCGCTGTTCCAGAGCGCTTTATGCTTCCCTCATACATGATATACGCTCTGT
The DNA here is from genome assembly GCA_030630165.1 of Candidatus Krumholzibacteriota bacterium. GTDB lineage: Bacteria > Krumholzibacteriota > Krumholzibacteriia > Krumholzibacteriales > Krumholzibacteriaceae > JAUWCL01. Next base: position 3,293 of record DAOVNN010000220.1, on the reverse strand, counting down.
CGGTTATTGACAACGTCTCCCGGACATTGTGATCGGTAATCAGGACGCCGAGTCCCTTCTCACGGAGCTTCATGACTATCCCCTGGAGGTCTGCCACAGCAATAGGGTCTATCCCGGCGAACGGTTCATCGAGAAGCATGAAAGAAGGCTCGGTGACCAGGGAACGCGTCACCTCGACCCTGCGCCGCTCTCCGCCGGAGAGCTGGTAGCCGTAGCTCTTACGCAAGTGCTCGACATTGAGTTCTCTCAGAAGGCTCTCGAGACGTTCCTTTCTCTCCTCCTTCGAGATCTTCAGGGTCTCCAGGATCGCCTTGAGATTGTCCTCGACGGTGAGCTTGCGGAAGATCGACGCCTCCTGCGGGAGGTAGCCGATCCCCTTGCGCGCCCTGCGATACATCGGCAGATTCGTGATGTCGTGGCCGTCAAAATAGACCGTCCCGTCGTCGGGCTTGATCATGCCGGTGAGCATGTAGAAGCTCGTCGTCTTGCCCGCGCCGTTCGGTCCGAGAAGCCCCACGACCTCTCCCCGCTTGACGTTGATCGAGACATCGCTGACAACACGCCTCTTGCCGTAGACCTTTACCAGTCCGTCACAGCCAAGTCCCCTGCCTTCACTCATCCCCGCTTCCCTTTCCTTCCTTTTCCTTCTTTACTTCCCCGTCTATCAGGCCCTCCTCATCGCGCAGGTAGGCCCTCACATCGCGTTTGATATCTACATTCTTCAGTTCCGGATATCCCTGAAAACCGTAACCGGTCAGGATGTCGTTCCCTTTGGTGACCTTGACGAAATCCTCAGAGTGTATCTCCCCGAGCTCGCGGAGCATGATCAGGCTCTCCGTCTCGAGGGTGTACCCCTCGATCGTCGTGACGACTACGTTCCCGAGAGCAGTCATGTCGTGCGTATCCTGGTTGTACTCGCCCATATCAGCAGTGAGTACTGAAGATATCTCGCCGTTCTCGTCGTAGAAGATGATCTTTGGATTGTCGGTCACGAGCAGCTTTCTGATGTTGTAGACCCTTGCCACCGGAGCCTCGAGTATCCACTTCACCTGTCCCGAGTCGCTCTCCATCGTCCTGAAATCGGAGAACTCCTGGTCGGCCATCTCGGTCGTGCCAAGCGAGCGCTGGGGCCGATCGCTCTGGCCGCACGAGACCGCCGACGCGGCGAGCGCCGCGCAGATAAGGAGTGTCGTTGTCTTTTCTCTCGTCGTCTTCATCCCTGTCTATATCCGTCCTGTTCCCTTATACACCTCAAATGGCTGCACGTTCACGCGGTGCCGTCCATCTCAAGATATCCCGAATCCGTAACTTTTTCCAGACGTTCCTTGCGTATGTGCCACCTGTCGTGAAACCAGACCCACTGCTGCGGATAGAGCCTCACGAGCCGCTCGATCGAGGCGGTCATATCCTTCGTGAGAAGTTCCTGCCGCTCCCTCTCGGGCAGGTCCTCCGAAGGGTGCTCCAGCTCGGGCAGGATCGTGATCTGGTGCGTCCCCCCGGACTGCATGTGGATCGCCATCGGCACTACAGCAGCCCCGCTTCGCAGGGCGAATACCGCCGGACCGATCGGCGTCCATGCCGGCCTCCCGAAGAAGGGCGCCATGATCCCGTCGGTGTTTATGTTCTGGTCGACGAGCATCCCGAGGATCTCTCCCCTCTTCAGTGTGCGGTATCCGGCGACCGCCGTGTTCCCGCGGAGTAACGACTCGACCCCGTGCCTGCGCCTCAGCTCGATGAGCATCTGGTTGAGCGCATCGTTGCTGAGCTTCCTCGCGATCACGCTCAGGCTGTACCCCTTATCCGAGAGGTAGGCGGCGAGCAGTTCCCAGGAGCCTATGTGCCCGGTGATCGCCAGCACTCCCTTTCCGCGGGCAAGCGCCCTGCGGAGGTTCTCCTCTCCCGAGACGAGACACGATTCCAGGACCTGCTGTTTCGTCTGGCGGGTCAGCCTGAGGGCGTCGAGCGAGTTCTTCCCGAGCGACTTGAATACCCCCGAGGCTATCGCCTTTACGACTACAGCCGGCGTGCCGGGAAAGGCGAGCGCGATATTCTCATGGGCGCGCACCCGGTCCTTCTCATAGCACCTGTACGAAAACGTACCGAAAAATGTAAACAGTGAGAGACCAGTGCGTCGCGGCAGGGTAACAGCCATAAAAACGAGCGTTCTGACGAGAATAGTCTCGCCGAGCCGTTTGGCCGTTTTTTTTATCTTTTTCCGCAGGTCACTGGACAACCTTTGTCCTCCTGTGTCCTACCGTAACGAAACGTGTCATCTCACGTAACATGTTGAAAAACAAGGTAAATGACTTACCACTTTTCAAGATATAACACAGGCCGAAAGAGTATTCAAGCAACTAATGTGCCATAATATCCAATAGGAATGATTACAGAGGGTTACAGAGGCGTTCAGGGAACCTTCGTCAATCTTTCTTTACCCACTTCACCGCGTCGGCGATTATGAAAAACTTCGGTGACTCGTCTGTCAACTCTACCGTCGCTTTACCCTTCGAGAAATAGTAGGTCCCTATCAGGTTCCAGCCATCCCTGCAGTCGAACAGGGCCACGACCGGATGATCAGTGCCTTCATCGTGCTCCACGGAGAAATGGTATTCCTGAACGGTCATTTTTTTCCTGACATCAATCTTCTTAATGTTATCTCCGCAGTCCGGCATAAAACAGTGAACCTCATATGTCCCGTTCTCGGGAATATCAACGGTCCATCGAACACTCCCCTCGCCCCTCCCCGCAACAATGTAATGAGCTGACTGCTTGTATGGCCCGCAAAAACGCTCGTGGACCGCCTCTTTCCAGGTTTGCGGCGGCCTGCTCCGTACATACCTGCAGTACGTATCACTGTTTCTATCCCTTTTGAAGATTCCCGCCAGTCTCGACCGTTTCGGATCGGAAATAACCTCGAATCCGGGATCCGCGTTGTCGACAATAAAACAGTTCCCGGGTTCAGCGAACCGGTCGGAATCGATCGGTCTCGACCCATCAAACGGCCGCACATCGTCACGGTGCTCGAATTTTTTTATATAGTGCTGCTTTACCGGAGGCAGGTTCTTCGATATGAGCGTATTGACGATGACATTTTTCATCTTATAGGTTGTTACAATACCGAGTTCCAGGGCCTCTCCAGGTTCAAACAGGAATGTTCTCACGCATTCAGCAGCCTGGCGGTTTATACGCTCCCCTCCTCTTTTTCTTGGTGGTGGAAATGAGAGGCGGATCATCCCCGGTACATCTTCGCGGTTAAATGCTTTCATCCGGAACTGGTACCTCGTAAATCCATC
>DAOVNN010000126.1 GCA_030630165.1 Candidatus Krumholzibacteriota bacterium | reverse complement strand
CTCGGACGCAGGGCAGGGATCATTGTCTCGACGATACTTATGGCGGGGTCGTTCTCGGCGGCGGTCCTTACGCGGAACACTCCGGCCTTCTACGCATCAAGCGCATCGCTGCTCTTCTTCATCGTCGCTTCAGTATCGGAAAGAAAAAAATCGTCGGGGACGGGCATCCTGCTTCCGGCGAAGGTCTCCACCCTTGCTTATTCGATTACAGCCTGCGTACTCTTCCCGGCCTTCATACCACTGCTCGCCGTCGTCATAATCCTCACGCGGATATATTACGGAAAAAGATTCGGGATTCGCTATCCGTCGCTGTAACGGTCCTCCTGAGAGCCCATGCGGATCTATGGCAGGCGAGCCTTCATCGTAGTGTACCGGGCGGCGTTTCTATCGCCGACACCCGCCATCGGCAGGCTGGCGGCCAGTATATCGACCTTGCCGATTCTGTCCCTGGCGGGCGGATGTGTCGAGAGCCACTCCTCGAGCTTCAATGGCTCCCTCTCCTCGGTGTCTACAAATTTGCCGAGCAGTTCGGCCATGCCCTCCGGATCATATCCGGCCAGGGAGGTGTAGGTGGTACCGAGTCTGTCGGCCTCATACTCGTTCGCCCTGCTGTAGGCAAGGAATCCTGTCGTGGAAAAGATGTTGGCTATCAGGACCTTGTATTCCTCCGGATTCTGTCCCAGCAGCAGGCTGACAGCGATCTGGGTCCCGTACATAGCCGTGAGGCGCTCGGTGGAATGGCGGGCCGTCACGTGGCCGACCTCATGGGCAAGCACGGCGGCGAGCTGCGCCTCGTTGTCCAGGACCTTCATCAATCCGGTGTATACATATATGAAGCCACCGGGCAGCGCAAAGGCGTTCATCTCGTCACTTCTGATCACGGCAAAATGATAATCGATATCCTGCCTGTGACAGACCGCGGCGATCCTGCCTCCGACCGACTGGACGTAGGCCGTCAGCTCAGCATCGTCGTAGACCTCGAACTGAGTCTCGATCTCAGTCGCGAACTCCTGCCCCATCGCGACTTCCTCGGTGCTTGTGACAAGGTTGAGTTGTCCCTTGTTGATCCCGGAGGTCGCACATCCAACGACCGCGACCGCAAGTATCATTATCACTGTCCATCTGGCGCTGTTGTTTTTTAACGCATTAACCATGCTTATTTCTCGCTTTCATTTCTTATCCTCCCAGTCATCGGCACGAATCGTACCGGCAGAGACGAGAGAAGTTTCAACCCCGAAGATGTCTTGACGTATGTCATAAGCTCCTGCCGCCTGTCCCCGACGGGGATCACCAGCCGTCCTCCGAATGCGAGCTGCACCGCCAGTTTCGGAGGCAGCTCGGGGGCGGCGGCAGTCACGATTATCCCGTCGAAAGGCGCTTTCTCCGGCCAGCCGAAATACGCGTCTCCGCAGCGCACTGTTACATTTGCGTAACCGAGAGTGTCGAGCAGGGCCGCGGCGCTTTCGGCAAGCGAAGGTATTATCTCTATCGACCAGACCGAATCGGCGATCCCCGACAGCACGGCCGCCTGGTATCCTGATCCGGTGCCGATCTCAAGCACCCTCGCGCTGTCACCCAGGCCGAGCGACTCAGTCATCAGGGCGACGATATATGGCTGGGAGATCGTCTGGTCCTCGCCGATCGGTAACGGGCTGTCCATGTAGGCAACGCCCCTGAGACTGGCCGGTACGAAGAGATGGCGGGGCACCCGCATCATCGATTCGAGAACACGGCTGTCGGATATCCCTCTCGCGGCGATATCCTCGAGGACCATCCGCTTTCGCATTTCCGCGTATGCCTGCTCACCCGAAGAACATCCGCAGGGCAGGGCAGCCAGGATCGCGAGGGCGGCAAGGACACGGGCTCCCATCTGCGCATTTACCATCAGAGGTCCCTTCTCGACGGTGAAAACTCTTTTATTCAACTGGATTCTGACTTACATTAACTGGGAATTCAAGGCAATTCAGGGAGTCCGGATGCGGCCTGGAGGACCTTCCATGAACCCGCTGAAATGGTTCAAAGATTCGAAGCTCCACACAAAGATCCTTATCGCGATGCTCCTCGGCATTCCTCTCGGCCTGATCCTCGGCCCGAAGGCGGAGTATATCAGACCGGCCGGAGTGTTATTTATACGCCTGATAAGGATGATCGTCGTACCACTCGTATTCTCCTCCCTCTTCGTGGGAACGGCCAGTCTCGGCGACATCCGGAAGCTGGGGCGCATCGGCCTCAAGACGATGGGGTATTACCTCTGCACGACGGCCCTCGCTATCACGATCGGCCTGCTGCTGGCCAACACGGTCGGACCGGGCAGAAATATAGATACGACGACCAGAGACGGGCTGATGACCTCTTACAGTGCCGAAGCCGGCGCGAAGATCGAGGTGGCGCTCAAGAAACCCGGTGTCATGGATACACTGATCGATATCGTCCCCCTCAATCCTGTCGGGAGCCTGGCAGAGGGCAACCTGCTTCAGATCATCTTCTTCCCGTTGATCTTCGGGATAGCCGTGACCCTCCTTCCCGAGGAGCGGTCGAAACCCCTGAAAACATTCTTCGAGGCCGTCAACGAGGCGATGATACGACTCGTCCACATCGTTATGAAGATCGCGCCGCTCGGCGTCCTTGCCCTCATCACTTCGGTGGTCGGACAGTTCGGCACTGATATTCTCCTGTCCCTGCTGAGCTATTCCCTGGTCGTCACGGCGGGACTTTTCATACATATGATCTTTGTCTACTCCACTGCGGTCAGGTTGTTCTCGGGCATGAAGACGCGTGATTTTTTCCGCGGCATCCGGCCGGCGCAGCTGATCGCCTTCTCGACATCGTCGAGCAGCGCCACCCTCCCTGTGACGATGGAATGCGCCGAAGACAATCTCGGCGTCTCCGAAGAGGTAACGAGCTTCGTCCTTCCGCTCGGCGCCACTATAAACATGGACGGGACGGCCCTCTATCAGGGCGTGGCAGCGGTCTTCATCGCACAGGTCTACGGGATCGACCTCTCCTTCGGTGATCAGATCACGATAGTACTGATGGCCACCCTGGCATCTATTGGCGCAGCGGGTGTTCCAGGGGTAGGGATCATCACCCTGGCGATGGTGCTCGAACAGATAGGCGTACCCCTCGAGGGGATCGCCCTGATACTTGGAGTGGACCGCATACTCGACATGCTCAGGTCCGCTGTCAATGTAACGGGAGACGCCTCGGCTGCCGTAATAGTCGCATCTACCGAGGGCGAGCTTGAAAAACCGAAAAACCAGGAGGCAGACTGGTGAACCTGACTGTCAGGATCTTCTTTGTCGCGTTTATCGTACTGCTGATCGCGGCATCGGCATCGCAGGAAACACTGCTCTGGGGCGCAAGCGCCTGGAGAAGCGTTTCACTCACTACAGCCACGGTCCTCGCGGCAGCTCTTCTGCTCCTGCTTATAAGCAGGATCCGCGGCGGCCTGGTGAAACTGCTCGAGCTCCCGGACAGATGGTCGAGGAAGACAGCCGTCGCCGCCGGTGCAGCCCTCTTCGTTTTGATGTGGCTGCTGCGGAGCAGGCATTTCCTCTGGGGTGACGGATACTCGATGGGACGCGCCGTCGAGCGGGGAATCACCGTCCTGCCCTCCGCTCCCCTGGCCACCGCGCTGTCCCGCGGTTTCTTCGAGATACTGAACCGCCTGTTGTTCTGGAACTCATTCGAGACCTCGGCGCTGCTTAGCGTGATCGCGGGGCTGTTGTTCGCGGCCGCGGTCCGGGCATCGCTGGGTGCCTCCGGCGGCAATGGCAGGAGCACCTTCCCGGCAGCGGCATTCGCGCTCACGGGGGGCTACTTCGCCGTATTCCTGGGCCTTGGCGGCGCGTCTCCCCTCGCAGCTGCCGGAACGGGGCTGTTTATCTGGCTTTCCGTCGTCCGCATTCGAGGCGGCGCAATCCCTCTGGTCATACCCGCCCTCGCGGCGATCGCGGCTATCATGATCCACATCTCGAATATCTTCCTGGTGGTTCCGCTGCTGTATCTTCTGTTTTCAGCGGCGCTGCGAAGGGAAAGCCGCACCGAAGCCCTCGCTGCCGCTGGAACGACTGCGATCTGCTGGATCGCGGTCGAACTCGCCGCGTCCCGGATCGCCGGGCTGCCTGGAATATCTTCGCACCTGGCCGTCACCGCCTCGCGCACATTCTCCGCATTCAACGGGACAGGCGCAGCGTTATCACTCGCCTTCAACTCCCTCGTTCTGGCCGGCCCGGCCGCACTGCTGGCGGTCATCCTCGCGGTCTCGCGCGACAGGAAACCCCAGGTCCCGACCGGAGACGGATCCATGAGGTTCCTCCTCATCACCGCCGCTTCCGCCGCTATATTCATATTCCTCGCGGCATCAAGGATCCGGGGAGGTCTAAGGTGGGATCTCGTCGTTCCCGCCGCCACAGCCATGTCGGTCTTTGCAGCCGCCGCGCTGCGCGGAAGGGTCGCCTCGACGAAGGAATTCATCTCTTCGGCAGCCCTCATAGCGGCACTGGGCCTCTTCCACCTTGTACCAGTCATCGTCACCAACTTCTCTCTCGAAGCGGGCGAAAGGCGGATCCGTGATCTGCCGCTTCCCGCCGGAAAAGCAGAGGCAGTTATCGGAGCCCAGGCATGGTATTCCAGGGATTACGGCAAGGCCTCCGAATGGTGGTCCACCGCAGCCGAAAAGGATCCGGGGAACGCGGATATCTGGCACAGGCTCGGCATGTCGATGATGAAGATGGAGGACCCGCTCGAAGCGATAACCTGTTTTCACAGGGCGTCGGAGATCGACCCCTTGAACCATGTCTACAGAACGGACCTTGCCGAGGCATATATCGAGCACAGGTGGTTCAGTGAAGCCAGACAGGAGCTTGAACAACTTGTATCGGAGTTCCCCGACAGCGCCAGGCTTTGGACGCGCCTCGGATACGCCTGCAATCACGGCAGCATGTATATGCGCGCGGTCGAAGCCTACGAAAGTGCCTTCAAGCTCGATCCGGAGAACAGGGATTATGTCAGAAATCTCACCTCGGCGGTGCTGAACAGGGGAGCCGAGCTGCAGAAGGACGAGGATTTCGATGGAGCGAGGAAGATGTACCGGTACGCGAGACAGCTCTACCCGGCCGACTGGGTCGCGCTGAACAACATCGCTACACTTGAGATGGAGCTCGGGAACTGGGAAAAGGCGCGGCAGCTCCTGGCGGTTACTCTGAAGGAACATTCCCAGGTATCACAGCTGCATTTCAACATGAGCGTCGTCCTGGAGAACCTCGGAGATTATGTGCCGGCACTCGAGCATCTTCAGCGGGCCGCCCAGCTCGACAAGTTCAACCCGCCTTCCAGCGAGCATGTCGAGAGACTGATGAAAAAGGCCGGCGAGAGCCAGCCTTGAAAGTAACGTGAAATATATTTCCGCACGACCCCCAGGTCAGGGCGATTCCCAGCGAAATCCGCCGAGAAGACCTTCCGCGATATTTGAAAGGTGATCCCCGATCTTCTCGAAGCAGTCGACACAGTCGATGAAGACGATTCCCGACAGCATCTGGCAGGAACCCTCACTGAGTCTCTTTGTATGAGACTTACGCAGCGAGCGCTGCATCCTGTTGAGCTCCTCCTCCTTGATTATCGCCTCCCTGGCGGCGCCGAGGTCTCCCGTCTCCAGTCCCCTGGAAACGTCCTGGAGCATCTCGCTTACAACCTTGTACATGATGTTGAGTTCCTCTATCGCCAAATCAGAGAAGCTCAGATCCTTGTCGCTGCGGCGCTGGCCGAGCTCCATGATGTTCACCGCGTTGTCGGCGATCCGTTCGATGTCGTTGACTGAATGGATGAATACGGGGATCTGCTCCGCTTCCTCCTCCTCCAGGCCTTCCATCGATATGTCGATCAGGTAGCGTGTGATCTCGGCCTGCAGGTTGTCGACCGCCTGCTCGCGCCGCACGACCTTCCTCGACAGCGCAGTCTCTCCCGACCTGTAGAGATCGTACGCGTTCTTCAGGGCCGAATCAGCGAGCGCAAGCATCCGGATTATCTCCTTCTTGCTCTGCTCCAACGCGATCGACGGCGTATCGAGGAGATGTTTCTCGAGATATTGCGGTTCGAAATCGACCACGTCCCCGGTCGGTTTGATCAACCTCTCGACGACCTTCTGCAGGGCGGGGATCAACGGGAAGAAGAAGATGGAGTTGAATACATTGAAGACCGAGTGAGAGAGGGCGATATGAAGCATGATGTTGTTCGGTGCGAGCTCACCGGGGATCATCCACTGGATGATGCGGTTATACCATCCCGTATAGACGAATACGAGTATGTACATCGTCCCGAATACATTGAACAGCGAATGCGCCCAGGCGACCCTCCTCGCCCCCGTCGTACCCCCTATCCTGGCGATCTGGGCGGTGATCGTCGTTCCGATATTGTCACCGAGGATGATGGGAATCGCCGACGGGAAGTCGATCAGCCCCCTGAAGGCGAGGATCTGAACGAGTGCGATCGTTGCGCTCGAGCTCTGAAGAAGCACTGTGATGACCGTTCCCACAAGCACGCCGAGGATCGGGTACTTGCTGAAATTGACCATGATGTCCATGATCCGCTGGCTGCTCTCAAGCGGCTCGAAAGCATCCTTCATGAATCCGATACCAACGAAGAGGACGCCGAAGCCGAACAAGACCTCTCCCCACTGGCGCATCGTCGACCTGCGGGCCACGACCATTACAAGGAATCCTATTCCGACGGCGGGAAGAGCGTAATGCGTTATCTTGAAGACCGCGAAGAAACTGACGAGCCACGCTGTGAACGTCGTACCGATATTGGCGCCGAGCACAACAGGTAACGCCTGCTTGAACGTCATCAGCCCCGCGTTGACGAAACCGACCAGCATGACTGTCATTGCGCTGCTGCTCTGGATCAGGGCGGTCACGCCCGCACCCATGAGGAGTGCGACGAGCCTGTTCTTCGTCAGATGCGAAAGGATATTCTTGAGACGATCGCTCGCGACCTTTCTGAGGCCCTCGGACATGAACTTCATGCCGAAGAGGAAGAAACCGAGACCACCTATCAGCTGGAAAGTCAGGTCTTCAAACAAGCTGTTTCTCCTGTGTCTGCCATAATCATGATCCGGGACAAAACTATCTTTGAATCATCTCCAACGACTGAAAGGAATCTAACAATAATCTAACCCTCTTCAGGGGACAAGAAATATTGACGTTTTTCGGACCTGACGTATACTTTTTTCGGCAGTCGGGCTGCATATCTTCCCGCGGGCACGATTCTGGCTATTTTGAATGGGAAAACAGGGTGAGACTTGCCATTTTCGGGCGGGTATATTATAATTGCTCATCCCCCTGTAATTGCTTATAATGCACCGAACTCCATATGAGAGGTGTACACGTGCGACGCACGTTTCTGACAATTCAGGGGATTCTGGCGATTTCGGCAGCGGCCGCTCTGACCGTCCTGGCGGGAAGCGCCACTCTCTTTATCAATTTCCCATCGATATCTCCAAATGGGGACGGCATCAAGGACGAGATGACCGTTACGGCACACCTGTCATCTCCGGTCGATACCCTGATCATAACTGTCCGGGACAAGATATCGCCCGCTGTATACGACACACTGATGCTCGAGGCCCCCGCTGATACGGGAAACTACCCGGTCATGTGGGACGGTACGGACTGGACGGGAACCATACTCCCCGAAGGTGAGTACAATCTCCTCCTCTACGAATCGACCGGGGGAACAGGCGAAAGCATATTGAGGACGGTTATCATCGACCTCACTTCGCCTCAGGTGAACCTCGACAGGATCGAGCCCGGCGTCTTCTCGCCGGGGTGGCCCGATTCTTCCGCCTCGGTGACGGCCTATTTCACCGTATCGGGCTGGGAGACAGGGGCCCTGGCAAGGATCACTGTCCGGAACCCGTCCGGCATCGAGACGACCGATCCGATCGACGTTCAGGGAGACGGAGAGTGGACCGGCGTCTGGAAACCCGTCACCGCCGAGAGTGGCTTCCACGTTATTACGAT
>DAOVNN010000048.1 GCA_030630165.1 Candidatus Krumholzibacteriota bacterium | reverse complement strand
CGGGGTCGAAAGGAGGATGGTCTGTTAGCCTTTTACCAAAGCCGATGACATAATCACTGCTGTACCCGAGCTTCTCGGAGAACCTGATCACGTCAAGATTGCTTTCCCGGATCTGGAGGTTGATCTTCGGGCACCCCATCGCGGTCAACCCTTCCTCGATCCGCTCCATGATCATCCTGCCCAGTCCCCCGCGCCTCATCCCGGGATCCACCGCGAGCAGGTTGATCCATCCCCTGTGTCCATCGTATCCCCCCATCGCAGTCGCTACGACCTTGTCGTCGACCACTCCGACGAGGAAGAGCTCGTCCTGAACCTCGAGTTTCCTGTTGATGTCGAGATCGGGATGGTTCCATGGCACGAGAAGGCCGCACCTTCGCCAGAGCGAGATGACGGCTTTCCTGTCCTGCTCTCTGAATTTCCTGATATCCATATGCACACGCCGCTGTTCAGTGCGGCAGGCTGTATGATACCACCGAGTTGCTCGAGAAGGTAGGGATAATCACCCTGGCATCGCTGATGTTCCTGACAAGTCATACGCACGGAGATTTTTTCAAACAGGATCGATCAGGGGAAAAGTGGATTCGCGCGGAGTTCGGTGCCGGGCATGCGCTCAAACGCGATCCGGCACCGGATTGCAATACAGGTCGATCAAAACGAATAACTCAATCAGGGCAATGCCGGCCTTCTCGATCGCTGTCTTGACATCCTTGGGTGGTACGCCCCATTCCTTGGCAAGTTTCCCGGCGGTGAACAGCTCGTCGGCCATCGCCTTTTCCTTTCTTTGATGTCATTCACCAGATTCGACTTTATCCCTGGAGCTCGCCCCATCCCCCATCTCTGTGGTCCATCCCCCGCCCAGCGATTTGTAAAGCCTGACGTAGGCATTAAGATAGGTCTGTTTCAGTTCAGAGAGCTCCAGCTCGACACCGAACAGGGTCCTCTCTGTATCGAGGACCTCCAGGTAGCTCGTCACTCCCTTGTCGTAGCGTTCTGCAGAAAGTCGAGCGGCATTCCTCGCCGCTGTGAGCTTCCGCTCTACCGTTTCCATCTGTTCCCTGTATGTCTGAACGCTGATGAGCGCATCCTCAACCTCTCTGAATGCCTCCAGCACGGTGTTTTCGTACTGCAGAAGGGCCTGCCTCGTCCTCTCCCTCTCAATATCGACCCGCCTGCTGTTCTTCCCGAAGTTATAGAGGGGACCGAACAGGGTCCCCGAGACGGACCACGCGTTCTCACCTGTCGTGAAGGCAGACAGTTCGTCGCTGGCCAGGCCGAAGATCCCCGTCAGGCTGATAGCGGGCAGCCTCATCGCCTGCGCCACCCCGATCCTGGCGTTCTGCGCCCGGACAAGGTACTTCGCCTCAAGAATATCCGGCCGCCTTTCGAGAAGTCCGGATTGAAGTCCCGGCGGGATGTCGGGTGGAACGGACCATTCGAGGATATCGCCCCGCAACTGCAGATCGACGGGCGGCCTGCCGAGGAGCACGCTCAGTGCGTTCTCCGTCACCGCGACAAGACGCTTGTGAACCGGTATCGCGCCCGCCGCTATCTCCTTCTGGATCTGGGCCTGGTTCAGGTCTAGCTCGGGGATGATGCCCTGGTCGAACCGCTTCTGGATTATGTCGAGGCTTCCAATCCTCGATTCCAGGGTCTGCTCCGATATCGCAAGCCTGTGCCTGTAATCGAGGAGCAGGAAATATGTCCTGGCAACCTCGGCGACAAGACTGATCTGTACGCTGCTAAGCGAATACTCGGTGGCCAGCAGGACGGAAGCCGCCGCCTCGTTGGAGCGCCTGAACTTGCCCCAGAAGTCGATCTCCCAGCTCAAAACGGGAGCGAGGAAATAATTCTCGTTTATCGTCCCGGTCTTGTTTGTTCCGGCAAGATTGCCCCTCGAAGCGCTCCCCTGGAAATCGATCTTCGGATAGATATCCGCCTTGGTGAATCCAAGCGCCGCCCGCGCTTCCTCTATCCTGCTCGCCGCGATCAAGGCTGTCCTGTTCTCGCGGAGAGCGATGCTGATCAGGGAATCCAGAGTCGCATCATCGAAAAGATCCCACCACGAAAGTTCGAGCTGCGTATCGACATGGAGCGAATCGGAACGGTACGCCTCCGGTGTCTCGACGACAGGTTCCTCGAAATCGGGGCCGAGCGCGCAGCCGGCCAGGAGTGAGGCGATGATGACGAGCCCTGTCTTTATTCCTGTATTCATCACTTTTCCGCACCGTCCGCAGCAACAGGAGTCCGGTTCTTCTCGTACTTCGCCACCCGTCCGATGAAAACGAACAGCATGGGATAGAAAAAGACTCCAAGCAGGGTAGCCAGCACCATGCCTCCGATCAGGGCCATGCCCATGACCTTTCTCGCTTCCGCTCCGGCCCCGGCTGCGAATACCAGCGGCATCACGCCCAGTATGAAAGAGAACGCAGTCATCAGGATCGGTCTGAACCGTATCTCGGCCGATTGTATGGCCGCATCGAAGAGGGACAGCCCCTTGTCGAACTCGAGCTTCGCGAATTCCACGATGAGGATCGCGTTCTTTGCCGCCATGGCGATCAGCATCACCAGCGAGATCTGTGCGAACACATTCGATTCGAAGCTCTCACTGAAAAGCCTCGCAATAAACAACGCCAGGAAAGCCCCGAGGATCGCGAAGGGTGTACCGAGCAAAATACTCAACGGCAGCGACCAGCTCTCATACTGGGCGGCCAGGATCAGAAATACGAATATCAGGGAAAAGACGAAAACGATCGCGCCTGTTCCAGCCGCCTCCTTTTCCTGGTACGTCATATCGGTCCACTGGTAACCCATGTCAGCGGGCAGGACGGCCTGAGCTACCTCCTCGATGGCATCGATGGCCTGTGCCGACGTGTAACCCGGTGCTGGAGTGCCTCTCACCTCGATCGATCTGTACAGATTGAACCTGTTTGTATAATCCGGTCCCGCTATCTCGTGGACATTGACGAATGCGGACAGCGGCGCGCTCTTGCCCTCGCTGTTTGTGACGAAGAACAGATCCAGCTGATCCTGATTCTGCCTGAATTCCGGTTCCGCCTGGATATATGCCTTGTACAGGCGTCCGAACCTGTTGAAATCGTTTACGTACGCTCCCCCGAGAAACGCGCCGACCGTCGTATAGATGCTGTTGAGCTCGACGCCCGCCTGAAGCACCTTGTCCCTGTTTATCTCGAGGTACCTTTGCGGAACGTTTGCCCGGAATGTCGTGAAAACCGAGGCTATCTCCGGTCTCTGTGTCGCCTGCTGGATCAGGCCGGCTGTCTGGCGAGCCAGGTAATCGGGTGTGTTTCCGCCCCTGTCCTGGATCATCATCGTGAAGCCCGAACCATTCCCCAGACCCGGAATGGGAGGCGGGCCGAACGCGAATACCTGCGCCGCGCGGATCCCGGCCCTGAATTTCCCGTTGAGGCTTCGCATGATATCATCGGCAGTTCTTTCTCTGTCACTCCAGTCCTTCAGGGTGACAGCGACAAAACCGCTGTTGGAAGTCATACTGCCCGAAAGAAGGCTGAATCCTGTCGCGGCTGTGAAGAAATCGATCTCATCGTAACTGTCCAGGATCGTCTCCACTTCTTTCATCACCGCATCGCTTCTCTGAAGGGAAGCGGCGTCCGGCAGCTGGATGTTGATAAACAGAAATCCCATGTCCTCGTCGGGCATGAATCCTCCAGGCACCATCTTCCCCAGAACGGCCATGGCGATTGCCACGATCCCGATAAAGATCAGGCCCCGTTTGATGCGGCGGGTCAACACGTTCGTGAAACTCATGTAGGACCGTGAGGTCCTTTCGAAGACCCTGTCGAACCGACCGAAGAACCTGCCGAGAAGACCTCCGTATGGTTTCGGCTTCCTCAGGATAAGCGAGCAGAGAGCGGGACTCAATGTCAGTGCGTTGATCGAGGAGAAGATCACGGAGACCGCCACAGTGATCGCGAACTGCTGATACAACCTGCCCGTTATCCCGCTTATTCCCGCCGTGGGAAGGAATACCGCTACGAGCACCAGCGTCGTTGCGATCACAGGAGCCGTCACCTCCCTCATCGCCTTGTTTGTGGCCTCTCTCGCATTCATTCCTTTCCCGATATTCACCTGGACCGCCTCGACTACCACGATGGCGTCATCTACCACGATACCGATGGCAAGGACAAGCCCAAGGAGGGAAAGAACGTTTATCGTAAATCCGAGGAGCGGGAAGACGATGAAAGCGCCGACCAGGGAGACCGGGATCGCGACCGTGGGAATGAGCGTGGCCCGCCAGTCCTGGATGAATATGAAGACGACGAGGATTACGAGGACCAGGGCTATGATCAGCGTTACGACGATCTCATTGATACCCGCCGTAATCGATTTCGTAGAATCGAAGGATACATCGTACCTCAAGCTCTCGGGGAATGACCCGGAAAGCTCCTTCATCGCACCGCGTACCTCTTCGGCAAGGAGGACGGCGTTCGAGCCCGGCGCCTGATAGAGGGCTATCATCGCGCATTCCTTGTGATTCATCCTCGTAAAGGCGCGATAGTATTCGACCCCGAGCTCCAGGCGGGCGATATCCTTGAGCTTTACCTGTGCGCCGCTGTCCCTCGTGCGGACCACTATCTCTCCGAATTCCTCCTCGGACTGAAGCCTGTCGGGAAGTCTGACCGTGTAGGTAAACTCCGTGCCGGGAGGAGCGGGTTCAGCTCCGAACTGGCCGCCCGGAACGATCACGTTCTGGGCCCTGACCGCGTTCACTATCTCGGGTATCGTTATGCCCAGCTGGGCCAGTCGGTCGGGCCTTATCCAGATCCTCATAGAGTAGTCCGCCGCTCCTATCACATCGACCCGCCCGATGCCGTTGATGCGGGCAAGTATGTCCTTGATATTGATCAAGGCGTAGTTTCCAAGAAAATCCTGATCGAAGCTGCCGTCTTCCGAGGTCAGAGCCACGAGCATCAGCATGTTGGGCAGGGATTTCTCCGTGGTTACCCCGATCCTCGTTACTTCCTCGGGTAGTTTTGCCGTTGCGGAGGAGACCCGGTTCTGGGTAAATACGGTGTTCATATCCGGATCTGTCCCGATCTCGAAGGAAACATTGATCGTCATCGTACCGTCATTCGAATTGGTCGACTTCATGTAGATCATGTTTTCCACGCCGTTGATCTGCTGCTCGAGCGGGGTCGCGACGGATTGCTCCACGTTTAGCGCGTTCGCTCCCGTGTAATTCGCCCTGACGGCGACCTGCGGCGGTGTGATATCGGGGTACTGTTCTGTCGGGAGGGTCGTCAGTGATATGAGCCCCACGATGACGATGATGATAGCGATCACCATCGCAACTATCGGACGCCGTACGAAGAAATTATCCATGATCGCCTACTGCTGCCTGTCTTCTGTTACGGGTTCGACCTCTTTGACTACGGGGATCACTGTCATTCCGGGCCCTATCCACTGCAGTCCCTCGAAGACCACTTTTTCTCCGGCTTCCAGTCCGCTCATTATGACCTGAAAATCACCTGTCTTCGGGCCCGCTTCCACTTCCCTTGACTCCACGACATTTTCCTCGTTGACGATGAAAACGCTGAACCGGCCCTGCATCTCGCTTATGCACCTCTGTGGGATCTTGATGCCGTTCTCGAGCGCGTGAACCTGTACCTTGACACGCGCGAACTGCCCCGTTCTGAGCAGTTCGTCGGGATTCGAAAAGGAGGCCTGAACGAGAATAGCGCCCGTCGACGGGTCTATACCCCTGTCGATGAAATCGATCTTCCCCTGATGATCATACGTCGATCCATCTGCCAGTTTCAGTTCGAGTCGAGCGGCATCACTCCGCTTGGTTGTCTCGCTCAGTCGCGTCCCCGTGAAGCGGGCAATCTGCAGATACTGCTGCTCCGTGATAAAGAACTCTACCAGTACTGTATCGATTCGGGAAACAACATTGAGGATAATCGGGTTGGGGCTCCGGCCTACGAAGTCTCCGACCTTCGCCTCCGTTTTCCCGATGATGCCGTCGATGGGTGAATATATCTTCGTGTACCCCAGCTGTATCTTCGAGGCCCTCAGATTCGCTTCCGCCGCCTCGACGGAAGCAACGGCCGCCTCGTACATCGCCACCGCGGTATCGAGGTCGCTCTGGCTGACGGCCTTCTGTTCGGCGAGGGGCCTTATCCTCGCCAGATCGCTCTGGGCCTTGGCGAGCATCGTCCTCGCCTCGGCAACCTTGCTCATCTTCGCCGCCATGTCTGCCTCAAAGGGCTGGCTTTCCAGTGTGTAGAGAAGGGCGTTCTGCTTTACGCGGGATCCCTCCCGAAAATGTATTCCCTCGAGGAATCCTTCCACACGGGCCCTGATTGCAATATCCTTGTACCCGTAGACCTGCCCGACAAATTCTTTGAAGATCGGAATATCGCTCTCGACTGTCTGATATACCTCGATCTCATTCGGCTGAGCCTCGGGCATGTCCTTCTCGCCGCAGGACAGATTCGGCAGCAGGAAGAGAATCAGGATTAACGGAATGCCTATCTTGCGTCTCATCGCTATCCGCCTGAATGTAGAAAGAAAAATCGCTGACATAGAAATAATTAGGTGAGGATTGTAATTTGAAACGATTGTCGTTATCAAGACAATAATGCTATCATTAGCCTGGATTCGGGGTTTCTTTTGTAAAACAACAAGATTCCGCATTGCCTGGTGAATGTATGCGCTGGAATCCGATCGAAGCAATATCTGCGACATCTCTGTCGGCGGTAGCCATGCTGACGGGGTCGGTCTATATCTACCGCGGCGGAATGAGCGAACCCGATTCAGTCGTGATGGCTGCCGGCATGGCGAGGATGGCCGCCGGAGAGTCCCTTTCCGCCTGCATGCTTTACGGGAGATTCCTCAACCCGGGAATATATATTCTCTTCAAGCTCATCCATCCTCTATTTGTCCGTTCTCCGGGCGATACGATACCGTTTCTCAACATACTGGGAGTACTGAGCTTTTCTATACTCACCGGTCTGTTCTATCTGCTCCTGCGCAGGCGGTTCGATAGAACGGTCGCTGTCTGCGGCACACTGATCGCCATGCTGACGCCTGTGTTCTGGGAGACAGGGACATATTTTCATCCGATAGTGCCGGCACTTGCACTCCTTGCCGGATCTATCCTGCTGTTCGACCGGATCTCGTCCTCACCGGGAGGGATCATCGCCCTTCTCGCCGTGACAGCTCTGGCTGCCGCCGCGATGGTGATGAGAAACGAGGTCCTCCTTGCGGTCCCGGCCCTTTTTGCCGCTGCGGCTCTCAGCAAGCGTCCCGCACAAAACTTGATTTTTGTCGTCTTTATCACGGTTCTATCCTGTCTGGCCTTTCTGTTCGTGGCCAGGGCAGTCTCGCTGGACGGGAAGGAAGGCCTCACCGGCTTCTCCGGCGGTTTTTCTTCATGGCTGGCCGGATCTGCCTCTCTGAAAGGGCTGCTGAGAACGGTTCCCTGGGCCGTGATGGTCATGGGTACCGCTTCGGTCCTTCTCGCCTCATGGGGTACTCTCAGCCAACTGATGAATCGAAAGAATGGCGAGATCGGACAACGATCCGCCGTAACCCTGATTCCCGCTCTTCTCTGGGCGATCCCGGTGATCCTCATATGGCTGTTCTGGCCGGTGCCTGTCCTGAGACATTACTTCGTCGCCGTCCCGGCGATCGTTTACCTGCTTGCCGCGACTGTCCTCTCCGGACGGGGGAAACGGGCCGTTATTATAATAACCGCTGCCGTCATCACGCTTAATCTCGGCCTGCCCGAACTTCTCTACAGGACATATAATTCGGTCCGTCCCGATGGAGCAAAGGAACCTCACGGCACCTTCTTCTACCGGCATTCGCTTGTGAAAGAGAGGATAGAGAGATATCACATCCTGCTTGATGAGATCGCCATCTGCTCCGAGGCCGGGCAGGAAAAGGAACCACAGTGCGTCATCCTGCCGGTAAACTGGGAGATCTATGGTTATGCGATCTACCGCCTGGCCGATCGCTCCACAAGTTCCGTATTCAAGCGCAACCCTGCAACCGGTATCGATACGCATCAGTTCGCGACAGAAGGATCGTCGATAAGACTCATCTTCTCCAGCCGTTTCGACTTCGATAAGATCGACGAGGAGACACTCCTCGAGATCGAGAGATCGGCAGGACCCGGGTGCATCGTACTGCTGCCCGGCGAGATCCGGAAAGAGGTTGCCGCCAGACTTCCGGCCTCTGTCAGGATTACCATATACTGAAGAGACAGCTTCTCCAGCAACGGTCGAATAAGGGAATAGAAAAAGCCGCTCCAAAAGACAGGCTTATTTCCCCTCCCGCCTGCGCAAGCACCTTTCCGGCGATACCCGGCTAGAAATCGTTGACGTGCGGGGAAAATGAATCAAGTTGCTTGTGCGGGGTTCCGAGTAAACCCTCCGGTCAGACAAAAATGGTATATGAAAAGAGCCGTGCGGAAGTGATCAGCGGATAAGCACGAGCTTCCGCGAGAGGCATTGTTTGCCCACCCGCAGCACATAGAAATATATTCCCGAGCTGACTGCGGTTCCGTAAACACCGGTGCCGTCCCAGATGGCCGAATGTGGACCCTTTTCCTGTCGCCTGTCGAGCAATCTTTTGATCTTCCGGCCCGATACATCGTAGATATCTATCGTGGCGTGGGCATCCATCGGCAGATAATATCCTATGGTCGTCACCGGATTAAAGGGATTGGGATAGTTCTGGCGAAGAGTCAGCTCCAGGGCAGGAACCTTCAACTGTTCCGTCTCCAGGAGAATCCTTATTCCCTCTTTCTCCTCCACGGCCAGGCGGTAGATGTAGGTCTCTCCCTGTTCACATTCCGAATCGGTCAGGGAGTAGGACAGTCGGCGCGGGCTGATCGGAATTTTGGCTATGGTGCTGAAAAGCTCTTCGGCGACTTTTCTTCTTAAAACCAGGACAGCCTCCGCGTCGCTCGACCGCGAAAGGGTCCATTCCAGGAGGGGGAAGCCATCCGCCAGGATCAGCGACCAGCCGGCCATCTCGGTTGCGACCTTGGAATGGCCATGGTATATCCATATATCGAAAATAAAACCGGTCGCGTTGTAGGGATTAACCTGGACCGAGTAATCGCCGTTGATCGCCCGTGACTCGACGGCTTTCCAGTCCGGCTGGTAAAAGTTGGAAAGGGGAGCGTCGTAGGCGGGCACCCACTCGACGTCGATCTGGATCAGATCTTCAGCGTCGTCCAGCAGAATCCTGATATCGTATATACCCATACCCAGTCTTTTGTCCCAGTAGTCCGTGTCGTCTGGAGACCACGACGGGCGTATTGTTCTATAATACATCGAAGAATGTACATAGACCCCCAGCTCGATCCCGTCAGAATGGAAATCGGTGCTTTCATGACTTTCACGGGTGAATCCGAAGATATAATTACTGGTAGAAGTAGTGTTGATGCGGGTGATAACCATGAGGCCATCCTCCGCGGAATACATATCCCGTGAAATCACTGCCGAGTTCCAGGATACGGTATCGGCCCGCAGGTATCCGTCGAGGGAGTTGATCCACGCCACATCATTTTCCACCC
Organism: Candidatus Krumholzibacteriota bacterium; assembly: GCA_030630165.1. Classification (GTDB taxonomy): domain Bacteria; phylum Krumholzibacteriota; class Krumholzibacteriia; order Krumholzibacteriales; family Krumholzibacteriaceae; genus JAUWCL01. Next base: position 2,600 of record DAOVNN010000048.1, on the reverse strand, counting down.
AGGCACCTTCGTTAGAAATGCAGTGATCGTGGAAAATATATTCGCCTCCATAGACTTTTACGGTAACAGTCGCACTGTCGGAAAGGGCTCCGTCTGTAACGGAGACGACCGGATGATATACTCCCGAATCGGCTGGCATCGTCATCCAGGTCAGAGTCCCCCCCTCCACTGTGTATCTGGGGTCGTTGATGAAAAAGGTCAGAGTGTCGCCCTCCGGGTCTTGAGCCGAGGCCTCAATAACGACAGGCCCCTCCCAGAAGTATACGATCGATGGTACGGAAATGACCGGAGGGTGATTCCCATCCACCGTGACATCTATCGTAATCTTTTCACTGTCAGTGAAATATCCGTCGGATACGCTGAATGAAACATCATAGCAGCCGACATCACCCGCCTGCGGGATCCACAAGAAGAGCCCGGTCGAACCATCGAAACTGAAGGGCGAAGGAAGGACCGATCCGGCATCGGTAGAAAAAGTAAGGATGTCATCCGGATTCAGGTCGTCCGCCTCGAGCTGGATCGCAAGGACTGATCCCTCGTCAACCACCTGGTCCCCGACCTGCGCCAGTACCGGGTAATGTTCCGAGCGGTCCATCCTGTATATATAGATATCGTAGTTATCGTTTCTGCGGTCTCTCCATACTACTAACATGCAGGAATCGGGGCTGGCCGCCACATCGAAAGACCGCGTGATGACATCTTCGATCTCCCTGCTTGAATCAGGGAAAAAATAGAATCCTTCCCGGTCGATCCCCTGGACGCAAATCCGGAAACCCTGAATCTTATAGGCAATCCCAGCGCTTCCATCTTCGAGGGAGCAGAACTGCGCGTCATCTTGAGGAAAGGGTGGAGTCATTGTTTTCCCGCCTGTTCCCCAGGGCAAGGTTCCTGTCGAGTCGATTCTCAGGATACGTTGTGGATTTCCAACCTGGTAGGCGCCTCCCGCCCGGTCCGGTATAAGCTCCGATCCATAACCATAAATCATCACACCCTCTTCGCCCCACGGTTTTTCTCCGGCAGCGTTGATCCTGTCAACTTTTCCGTTACAGGCGGAGACAGCTCCCCCCGACCAATCTGATACGACCGAGTAGCTGCTGTAGCCGTAGGGCCAGTCGGTCACAGGGACGCTCCAGGCGTAAGATCCGTCGCTGAAACGCTTGACCACTTCGTTCCGGTACTCGTAGGGGTACGAACTGGCCTTGTAGGCCAGTATCAAACCCCCGTCACTGGAGGTGGCTATCCTGGGATTGGATTCATTTTCTCCGCCGATCCCTGCGCTGCCGAACTGATTAACGCACAGGGAGTCTATACGCTGGTAATAGATATCGAAATTCTCATCGTGAGGGTGCTCGGGATCGAACCACCGGGAATCGTCCCAGGCGAGGTACGCCCCTCCCTGCAGGTCCGGCGATATGACCACGTCGACCTGCCTCTCGGCTGCGCCGCATATCAGGCATCCCTGGGGAGGACAGACGAATGTTCCGTCCCTTCGGATCCGTTGCGCGTAGATATCATCGTCATAACTCCAGGCGATTATAGCTCCGCCCTCTCCGTCGCTGCAGGCCACCACGCTTCCAATAACCGATACCACCAGTATGCCATCCTCTTCCCACATCTTGTTTCCGGCATGATCGAGTCTCTGCGCGAACAGCTGGGCTGATCCGCTGCGCATATCGGTCCACATGACTACCGAACCGTGCCGGTCGGCAACAACCAGAGGCGAAGTCTGCATGGCCCAGTGCGTGCAGACCGGAAGACCACTCTTCGGCCACTGCGAAAGGGAGTCTTCCGTTGAAAATATGATTATGATAGAAAGAGAGAGAAAGAGTATGCCGAGTTTGTTTTTCATAAACTCTTCCGGGTTGCGGTTTCCCCTAACCGGCTTTATACGTTTAAATCTATTCTATTAGTTCTACTTCTGCAAGGGTTTAGGATAAGGGATAGTTCTGAAATCCGGGACAGGAAACGTCGGGAGATAAAAAAAGCCGCTCCGTAAAGAGCGGCTTTTCAATAACCGGCGGCGTCCTACTCTCCCACGCAGTTGCCCACGCAGTACCATCGGCGCAGAAGGACTTAACTTCCGTGTTCGGAATGGGAACGGGTGTTTCCCCTACGCTATCGCCACCGAAAAACTTTTAATGACATCAGAATCGGGTAATGCTAGGACATACTTACGAGACCAGGAAATTAATTAACTGGTTAAGCCTCACGGCTTATTAGTACCGGTCGGCTGAACATGTTACCATGCTTATACCTCCGGCCTATCAACCTTGTGGTCTCCAAGGAGCCTTTAGGTAACTTACGTTACGTGAAGTCTTATCTTGGGAGGGGCTTCCCGCTTAGATGCTTTCAGCGGTTATCCCTTCCGAACTTAGCTACCCAGCTATGCCCCTGGCGGGACAACTGGTGCACCAGAGGTTCGTTCACTCCGGTCCTCTCGTACAAAGAGCAACTTCCCTCAAACTTCCTGCGCCCACAGCGGATAGGGACCGAACTGTCTCACGACGTTCTAAACCCAGCTCACGTACCGCTTTAATTGGCGAACAGCCAAACCCTTGGGACCTTCTCCAGCCCCAGGATGCGATGAGCCGACATCGAGG
>DAOVNN010000022.1 GCA_030630165.1 Candidatus Krumholzibacteriota bacterium | reverse complement strand
TCGGCATCACGCAGTCGAACATGTCGATGCCCCTCGCCACGGCCTCGACGAGATCCTCGGGAAATCCCACTCCCATCAGGTAGCGTGGCTTTTCCTCGGGGAGCAGCTTCGCGGTCAACCCGGCCATCCCGTAGAGATCCTCCTTCGACTCTCCGACCGAGAGCCCCCCGATCGCATAGCCGGGAAAATCGAGAGCGACGAGCTCGCGCGCCGAGCGCTCCCTGAGGTCCTCGAAAACATTGCCCTGTACTATTGCGAACAGTACACGTTCATGCCCGTCTCTCGTAACACGAGGCCCATAGGGCGCAAGGCTCCTTTCGGCCCACTGAGTCGTCCTCACGACGGCGTCGAGGGCGGTCTCGTGACTGCACGGATACTCCGCGCAGTGATCGAGTACCATCATGATGTCGGAGCCGATATCGAGCTGGATGTCGACGACTCTCTCTGGAGTGAGGTGCCGTTGCGATCCATCGATGTGGGACCGGAAGCTGACGCCGTCGTCTGAGATCTTTCTCAGATCGGCGAGACTGAACACCTGGTATCCGCCACTGTCAGTCAGGACGGGACCGGACCACGACATGAACTTGTGGATGCCACCCGCCTCTTTTATCAGCTCTTCGCCGGGACGCAGGTGAAGATGATACGTGTTGGAGAGGATGATCTGCGCGCCTGCGCCCTTGAGGTCGGCTGGCGCAAGGGACTTGACCGTTGCCTGTGTCCCCACCGGCATGAATGCGGGCGTCTCGATGATGCCGTGATCGGTCGTCACGCGTCCGACCCTGGCCCCGCCCGTCTCTGTCCCGCTAAGTTCGAATCCGAAACTCAATCCAGCGCCTCCAACGTATCAACGGTGTATCAACGGATGAACATGACGTCGCCATAGCTGTAGAAACGGAACCTGCGTTCCACGGCCCAGCGGTATGCGCTCAGCGTCCTCTCTCGTCCCGCGAATGCAGCCACGAGTACGAGGAGGCTCGATCTGGGCAGGTGCATATTCGTCAGCAGCGAGCTGACTACCTTGAACTCGAATCCGGGGTATATGAAGAGACGGGTCCATCCGGTGAGATATTCCACACCTTCGGAAACGACGGTTCCGTCATCGTCAAGAGCTCCCGAAACAGCCGCCTCGAGAGCCCGCGTCACGGTCGTACCGACCGCTATCACTTTTCTTCCACTCCTTCTCGCGGACATTATCTCTTCGAGATAGTCCTTCCTCACCGTGACATGCTCCGCGGAAAGGACATTCTCCTCGACCACATCATTTTCGAGCGGCCTGAAGGTGCCGGGACCGACGTGAAGGGTCACGGGCATCACGGTGATCCCCTTGCGGCGGAGCCCCTCGAGTATCTCATCCGTGAAATGCAGCCCGGCGGTCGGCGCCGCGACTGAGCCCTCGACCCTGGCATATACCGTCTGATAGCGATCTCTGTCGAGCTCCTCGTCCCCGCGCTTTATATACGGAGGCAGGGGTATGTGCCCGAACTTCTCTATAAATCCGTGTTCCGGGATCCCTTCCGGCATCGACACCGTCCATTCGCCGCCGCCGACCTCCTCACCGATCGTCAACACATGCCCGACCTCGCCTATCAGGACCTTGTCTCCGGTACTGAGCTTTCTCGAGGGACGGCAGAGAGCCCTCCATCTGCCCTCTCCAAGACTCCTGATGAGGAAGACCTCCACCTCGGCACCTGTCTCTTTCTTTCCGAGAAGACGGGCCGGAATGACCTTCGTGTCGTTTACGACGACGATATCTCCCTCATGAAGGTACCTCGGGAAGTTAGCAAACCTGGCCTCTCGCACTTCCTCCCTCGAGCGATCGAGCATGAGCATCCTGCTCTCGTCGCGCCGCTCTGCCGGATACTGCGCGATGAGTTCCTCGGGAAGTTCGTAATCGAAATCACTTATTCGCATAATGCTTTCCGTTACCTGGGGAACGGGCCGCACGGGCCCTAGAGGATCCTGCCCTGTTTTCCATCACCTGCGGGAGGCTCGGCGCCGATGTGCCTGTAGCCGGCATCGGTGACGATCCTTCCCCGCTGGGTTCTCTGGAGCAGCCCTTCCTGTATGAGGAAGGGCTCGTATACATCTTCGATCGTGTCGCTCTCCTCGGAGACGGCCACGGCGAGCGAGCCTATCCCTACCGGGCCTCCGGAGAATTTCTCTACCACGGCGGAAAGGATCCGCCTGTCCATCTCGTTGAGCCCCCGCTCATCGACCTCGAGCATCCCGAGGGCATATCTTGCCATCTCGATATCTATCGTGCCGTCGCCCTTTATCTGCGCGAAGTCCCGCACCCTGCGGAGCAGCCTGTTGGCGATCCTCGGGGTTCCTCTCGAGCGACCCGCGATCTCCCCGGCCCCACCATCGTCGATAGCGACTCCAAGGAGTCCGGCCGAACGCCTGACGATGCTGTACAGGTCGTCGGGCGAGTAGAAATCGAGCCTCGCTACCACCCCGAACCTGCTTCGCATCGGAGGGGTGATCATCCCCGCTCTCGTCGTCGCGCCGACAAGAGTGAACGGCTCTATCTGAAGCGAGTAATGCCTTGCGTGCGGGCCCTTGTCGACGATCAGCTCACATCTGAACTCCTCCATCGCCGGATATAGATGCTCCTCGACGATGCGGCTGAGCCTGTGTATCTCGTCGATGAAAACGACGTCCCTTGCCTCCAGCTGCGTGAGTATGCCGAGAAGATCGGCCGGGCTCTGGAAGACAGGTCCCGATGTGCTCCTTATATGAACGCCCAGCTCTGAGGCTATGATATGCGCCAGTGTCGTCTTGCCCAGCCCGGGAGGACCGTAGAGAAGTACATGATCAAGCTGCTCGCCCCGCCGGCCGGCCGCCTCGATGAAAACCGCGAGGTTCTCCTTCACCTTGTTCTGGCCGACGAAATCCGCCAGTGTAGACGGTCGCAGAGTCGACTCGGAGATGAGTTCGTCACGCATCGCCTGCGGATCGGTTATCAGCTTCTCTTCCATGGGATCCTTCCGTGCCCGGAGCTAGTGAGGGACCTTCCTCAGCGCCATCCTTACAATATCCTCGACCGTGTAATCGGCTGCGTCGCCCTCTAAGTCGACCCTATCGAGAGCCCTCTCGGCATTGTTCCTCGTGAGACCGATCGACATCAGAGCGGCTACTGCCTCTTCAAGCGTTTCGGGGCGGGTCGCGGGTCCGGCGGGACCGGCGGACTCTCCCGAAACCTCGATCTTGTCCTTCAGCTCGAGGATGATCCTCTCAGCGGTCTTCTTTCCGATACCGGGGATCCTTACCAGCGAAGGGACATCCTCTCCCCTGATCATTCCCGCCAGGACGGCCGCGCTGCCGGCCGACATCATAGCCAGCGCCGCCTTCGGCCCGACACCACTCACGCCGAGAAGGGCCATAAAGACGCCGCGGTCATATTCCGTCGCGAATCCGAAAAGGGTAAGCGCATCCTCGCGGACGTGCAGGTAGGTGCTGAGCCTCACCCTCTCGCCGATATTTCCGAGCGAGGCGAGGGCCGTCGCCGGAACGTGTATCTCGAAGCCGAAGCCTCCTGTTTCCACAACGATGCTCGTTTCACTCCTGCCCGCCAGTATTCCTTCGACCGAAGATATCATACGTTCCTCCACACAGGCGATCCAGCTCTCAGCGCGTGGCAGAAAGCAACGGCGAGAGCATCTGTCTCATCTTCACAGGCTGGCTGATGATCGGGTCGCAGCAGTCGGACGACCATTGCTCCCACCTGGCTCTTGTGAGCCGAGCCGGTGCCGGTCACGCTCGCTTTCACCTCGCGGGGCGAGTATTCGAAGACCTCGATCTCCGCTTCGGCAGCGGCAAGAATGATCACCCCTCGTGCCTGTCCCAGTTTCAGGGCGCTCTTCGGATTCTTCGCCACAAACACCTCCTCGACTGCCATTGCAACGGGTGCGTACTCCCTCAGCACCTCGTCGAGACCGCGCTTTATGGCCGCCAGCCTCTGCGGCATCGGATCCGCGGCCCTGACCTTTATCGCTCCAGATCCTATATAGGCGATCCCGGAGCCCCGCTTCTCGACCAGGCCGTAACCAGTGACGCGGCTTCCAGGATCTATACCGATGATGACAGGCAATGCTCCCTCCGGAGGGCGCTATATCTGGTCCTCTATCTCCCTGAGAATCTCGTTGGTGATATCGAAGTTCGCGCTGACCCGCTGGACATCGTCGTTGTCCTCGAGCGCCGCGACAAGCTTGAGCACCTTGACTGCCTTGTCGCTCTCGAGTCCGACAGTCGTCTTGGGATGCAGCGATACCTCGGCGACCTGGTACTCGATACCGGCCGCCAGTATACCGTCCCTGATCCCTTCAAGGGCCTCGGGCGGACAGATGACCTCAAAATGGTCGTCTTCTGATTTTATATCTTCCGCACCGTTCTCCAGCGCAATCTCGTATACTTTATCTTCTTCGGCGGCAGACTGATCGATAATGACCAGTCCCTTGCTCTCGAACATGTATGAGACCGAACCGGGCTCACCGAGATGCCCGCCATACTTGGTGAAGATGTGGCGGACGTCCGCGGTCGTCCTGTTCCTGTTGTCGGTCAGCGATTCGACGAGCACTGCCACTCCCCCCAGGGCGTATCCCTCGAAGGTCGCTGCCTCATAGACTACTCCTGGCAGCTCACCTGTACCTCGCTGTATCGCCTTGTCCATGTTCGCCGCGGGCATGTTGGCATCGCGCGCAGCCTGGATGGCCGTCCTGAGTCTCGGATTCGTGTCTGCGTCTCCGCCGCCCTCACGGGCCGCCACGACGATCTCTTTTATAAGCTTGGTGAAGATCTTGCCTCTCTCGGCGTCGGCCTTCCCCTTTTTACGCTTAATCGTGCTCCACTTGGAATGTCCTGACAACGGCTGCCTCCAAATGCTGCTGTTACTTATCTTCTTCCTTCTCCGCCTCCGACTCGGCGATCAGTCTCTGTGCTATATCGTGAGGTACGACCTCGTAATGTGAGAAAGTCCTCGTGTGCGTAGCCTTTCCCTGGGTCATCGACCGCAGCGAGGTAGCGTACCTGTGCAGGTCGGAAAGCGGCACCTGGGCCTTGATCTTCTGCAGGCTTCCTTCCTGCTCGGTGCCCTGGATCTTTCCGCGGCGTCCCGACAGGTCACCCATGATGTCACCCATGTACTCCTCGGGAACGAGTACCTCTACGTCGTAGACAGGTTCGAGAATCACAGGCTTGGCCTGCTGCACCGCGGCCTTGAATCCCTTCGACCCGGCCATCTTGAACGCCCCGTCTGATGAGTCGACGGTGTGGAACGAGCCGTCATAGAGTGTGACCTTGACGTCCTGGAACTTGTACCCTGCTACGACGCCGTTCTTCATCGAATCCCTGACGCCCTTCTCCACTGCGGGGATGAACTTGCCGGGTATGACTCCGCCGACGATCGCGTCGACAAACTCGAAGCCGCCGCCGCGTGTCAGGGGCTCCAGCCTCAGCCAGACATCGCCGTACTGACCACGACCACCGCTCTGTTTTTTGTGCTTGCCCTGCGCCTCGGACTTCGCCGCAATGGTCTCCCTGTAGGGGATCTTCGGGGCGATCATATCGACCTCGACGCCGAACTTCCTCTTCAGCCGGCCCAGGATGACCTCGAGATGGAGCTCGCCCTGTCCCGAAAGGATCGTCTGTCTCAGCTCGGCATTGTTCTCAACGGTAAATGTCAGGTCCTCGTCGGAGAGTCTCGTCAGTCCGGCGCTTACCTTGTCCATCTCACCCTTGGCCCTGGCCTCGATAGCGGTATGGAGCGAAGGCTGGGGGAAATCCATAGGAGCGATCACTATCTGCTTCGACTTGGGACAGAGCGTATTGCCGACCTTGGCCGACTTCAGCTTGACTGCCGCGCCGATATCGCCGGCCGGTATCGAATCTGTGTCCACTCTCTCCTTGCCCTGCACGAAATATAGCTGGCCGATCCTCTCGGACGATTCGAGGGAGGAGTTGTAGAGATCATCTCCGACCTTCATGTCTCCCGAAAATGTCCTGACGAACGAGAGGTCGCCCAGATGCTTCTCGGAGAGCGCCTTGAAGACGAATGCCGCTGTCGGCTCTCCCGGTCCGATCCTGGTCTTCTCGATCTCATCGCCCTTGACTGTATCGATCTCGGTGCGCCATTCGGGGGACGGCAGCATCGAGACTATCAGATCAAGGAGCTGCCGGACGCCGATATTCTCAGTCGCCGATACAGCGACCAGCGGCACGAATGTCCCCGACAGACAGCCGGCCGAAAGACCTTTGATGAGCTCCTCGTTGCTGAGTTCTCCACTCTCAAAGAACTTCTCGAGGAGTGAGTCGTCAGACTCGGCCGCGAAATCCATCAGCTTCTGCCGCATCTCCCCGACAGTGGCCTCCATGTCGGCTGGAACTGCTTCCTCGGCGACCTTGCCGCCGGAGGTGATATACGCCTTGTTCTTCAGGACGTTGACAACGCCCTTGAACGAATCTCCCTGTCCGATCGGAAGGGTAAGGGGCACTACCTTTGCCCCGAGATAGCTCTGCGCGTCGGAAACGCACTTGTCGAAATCGGCATGTTCCTTGTCCAGCTTGTTGACGCAGACGATCTTCGGATGGCTTTTCGCCTCGAGGAGTTTCCATGTCTTTTCAGTGCCGACCTCTATGCTCGAATCGGCGGCTATGACGACCACACCGCCCTCGGTGACGGCGATAGACGAGATGACCTCACCGATAAAATCCTCGTACCCGGGTGTATCGAGGATATTGATCTTGGCTTTGTCGTGCTCACACCACGCGAAACCGGCATTGATCGAAATCTGCCGTTCGATCTCGTCAGGAGCGGAGTCGAAAACGGTATTTCCATCCTCGATCTTCCCGATCCTGCTCGTAACACCCGTGTCAAAGAGCAGCGCCTCGCCGAGGACGGTCTTCCCCGACGACTGGTGCCCAACCAAGGTTATGTTCCTTATCATGTCGATCGAAAACTTCTTCAAGACAACCTCCAGTTTGATTTCCAGTTTTTATATCGATCCGCCCTTGGCGATAAAATCCAGGATCACCCTCAGCCGCCCAGACCCTGCAGCATGATTCCCAGCACTCCCAGTACCCATATGACGATCGTCGGGACTATCGCGGTCTTCCGGTCTGTCTCGTAGACGACCGACACGCCGATTATGAACAGTATGAGGAACCAGATCTGGAATATGCTGAAACTCTCCAGCACGGCGCGGAGAATGCCGTCGCTCTCGACAAATCTGGTCAGTGAGAATGAGACCGCATAAAGATCATCGTGCGAAGTGATGTTCTCTATCCCTCTCATGTGCAGTATAAGCATCTTCAGACCCTGCTCGATGAGGCCCACGAAGGCAGTGAAGCCGAGCAGGCTGAGCATCTTCTTGAAGCTCGACTTTCCGCTGACGAGATTCGCAGCTACATTGCAGAGCGCGGCGAGGATCACATATATAAGGAGTACAACCAGCGGCGCGGCAATCACGCCGATCAGGCTGAATTTATCCATCATCTCGCCCTGGGTCTGGAGCTGCTCGGCTGAGACACCCTTCTCGTTGAGCAGGAGGATCTGTTTGTTTATCGGTATCTGAAAGTATGAGATCACGGCTATGACTATTGCCACGACTGAAAAGGGCTGCCACCACGGAAGACCCGCCTTGATCCTTCTGAAGACCTTGACCGGATCGATGAATATGTCGATCAGCGACGCCCCGAAACCGCCCCTGCCTTCTCCGGAGGGCGATATCTCTTCCATTTCCTCGGGAATACGACCCGGGTTATCGTTCATCTTTCCACTCCTTTTACCCTTGAATAGACTCCGGCGACCACCCGATCGGGGTGCCGCCCGCAGGAAAGGAACAACAGATAAAATAGACTACTTTACCCCTTCTGTCAATATCCTGCTTGAGAAAGAGAGGAGCCGGGCCACCCAAAGGCGACCGGCTCCTCAATTCGCTGGAATGCTGCTGGTTTTCAGTCGTTTTTATCGATCTCTTCAAGTTTCTTCTGAAGTTTCCGCATCTCCTTCTCGAGGGCCTTCAGTTTGGCCTCTACCTTCTCCTGCTCCATGCCATGTATCTTGTAGGCCTTGATCATGGGTTCGTTCATCATCTTCAGGTGCTTCATCTCCTCCATATGGGGGCCCTTTATGATGAATTCCCTGTGCATCGCGAACTCTTCCTCCAGCTCGACATCGAATACCTTCGTCTTGCCGTTCCGAAGGACGGTTACGGTGACCATCATATCAACGGTCACCTCGACATCCGACTCCTCGCCGTCATCCTCGACCTCGACATGGATTTCGTTGATCGCCTCGAAGATGTCGTCGATCTCCTCGATCTCCTCGTCGTCGATCTTCACAATCACATCACCGGCCTTCAGGCCGGCCTCTTCGGCGGGAGAATCCTCGATGACCTTCAACACGAGGACCCCTTCGCCTTCCTTGACCTTGAAGTAAGGCGCCAGGTCGTCGTCGAGTTCGTGAAGTTGTACACCCATCCTGCCGCGCCCCCCGTATACGGAGAAATGATCACCGCCGGATGTGACCCAGACATTGCCGCCCTTGCCGAGTGTACTGTAATGGACCCTGTCCGCCATATCATCGTAATCGTCCATGTTTATCGTCACGTATGCGGTCTTCTTCTCTCCCAGGGCCAGATTGAAGGTCTTCTTTTTGCCGTCGCGGTAGACGACGACCTTTACCTTGTCACCGGGCTCCTTCGAACCGATGAGCTTGCTGAGTCCCTTCGTATCCTTGACCTTGTCGCCCGCAATCGAATAGATGACATCATCTTTCTCGAGTCCCGCTTCCTCCGCGGGGCTATCGCCGACGATCCCGGTGATGAGTACACCCGTCGATTTGGGATAATCGAACTCCTTGATCATTTCCTTGTCGAGATCCTCCATGTATATGCCGAGGAAGGCTCCCTTTTCCTCGATCTTGTGGATCTTCCTGTCTTCGATGACGATCCTCTTTGTCTTCTGCTGCGCGAACGCGAACGCGGTCAGGGATATCGAAACAGCGATAAAAACAGCCAGTGAAAGTATTGCAAGTTTCCTCATCTCCGTCGGCCGCTCTACCTGGCGGCCAATCACCTCCTCAGGGGCATAATGGAAAGTGCCGTGACCCTCTTCTCCCTCATATATCCCGGAGTGGATAAAAAGTTTCAGATTTTATGGTAAGTTTTTCAGAATCAGCGACGGCCGTGCGAATCGACCACATCTTCATAGACTGCCATGGTCCGGGTTCCCCATATCTCCAGGTCGAAATACTCCATCGCCCTGATCCTGGCACGTCTTCCCAGGTCGGCGCGCAGGGCCGGGTCCGCGGCAAGCTGTCCGAGCAGATCGACAAGTCCTTCGGTGTCGCCGGAATCGAATGTGATCCCGCAATCGCCCAGCAGATCGGGTATCCCGCCGACCCTGCTGGCGGCACACGCCAGGCCGCACGACATCGCCTCGAGCAGCGCCATCGGAACGCCTTCAGACCGGGACGGCAGCACGAAGAGGTCGAGCAGCGGGAGGTATTCCTCCGGCCTGGCGCTGTGGCCCGGCAGCGACACCTTACCCTCCAGCCCTAACTCAGAGATCAGTCCTTCGAGCTCTCCTCTCGACGGACCCTCCCCCAGAACGAGTAGTCTCGGCCCCTCGAGATGCGAGAAAGCCGTTACCAGCATCGGGAAGTTCTTCACCGGCTTGAGCCCGCTCACCGATCCGATAAGGACACACTCCGCCGCGCAACCGGCGGTGAACTGCTCATCGATCAACCTGGCCCTCTCGCTTTCCCTCAGCGCCGGGTCAAGGGGCCTGAACCTCGATGTATCGACACCGTTCGGAATGGTAACCACTGCATCAGGGGAAGCGCCGATCTTCGCCGCTTCCTCGGCCGCCTCCTCGCTGACGGCGATCACCCGCCGCATCCATTTTCCCGCGACAGATGCCGCGAATTTTCTGAAGCCGTTGAATTCAAGGCCCGAGCTGTGCCTCGTGACCACGAGAGGCACGCCGGATCTCGCCGATGCAAGGGCAGCTGCGATCTCGGCATGATACATGTGGGCATGGATGATATCCGGATCCGAGGCCGCGACGATCTCTCCGATCCTCTTTCTCACGGACGGCTGCACCAGGTCGGTGAGCGAACCGATCCGCAGGTCATGGACAGTGACCCCCAGTTCCTCGAACCTGGTCCTCAGGTCGCCGCCCTCTGCCAGGGTGCAGACCGACGAGCTCACTCCCCGCCCGGCGAGATACCCGCACAGATTGAGCAGGTGCAGTTCCGCGCCGCCGATACGGAGCGATGAGATGAAAAACAGGATATTACGGGATTTCATATCAGAATCGTTACGTGATCCGCTCATACTTCTCGACCGGACTGGAGATCTTCTTTCTTCCCTCGATTACCTTCAGCACCGGCTCGACGAAAGAATTCTCCTCGACATTCCTCGTCGTTTCGGCCTTCTCCCATGAAGAGAGCCTGCCGCCCGACAGGAATGTGAATATCGCCGCCATGGCTGCTCCGTTCACCATAACGAAGTAGAATGGAATAAAGAATATCTTCGTCCGGACATGGCCCCTTCTAAGGATGGCGCCGATCAAGGCAAAGATATAAAAGATGTTCTGGAGGATGAAGAAGACCAGAATGAACGGCTCGTCGAGAAGAAAGATGCTGGCTGCGTAGACTACCGGAAGAGCAACTCCGACGCACCATCTCAGCAGTTTCCGCGAGATGAACTGGAACTGTCTCAGTCCTCCTCCGAAATTGTACCTGAGGTGACTGTACCCTGTGAGTCCCCTGACGACGATCCGCCTCTTGCGGCTGAATTCCTCCCTGAAGAAATATGTCGAACGCTCCAGGGCGATCGCCGCAGGCTCGTAAACCACTGCATACCCCTGGGAGGCAATCTCCGCGGGGAGCTGGAAATCGTTGGCAACATCCTTCATCACAGGCCTGAACAGCTTTCTGCGGATCGCCATTATCGTCCCGGTCGCTACCAGAACCGATCCGAGCCTGCTCTCGAGCCTGTTCAACAGTCCCTCGTACCGCCAGTAGAGGCTCTCGCCCTGACCGACATACGATTTGTTATCCATATAAACGAGTCTTCCCACGACACAACCAGTCTCCTCGACATCGAAATTGCCTACGAGACGGAGCAGTGCATCTTCCTTATAAAAGGCGTTGGCGTCTGAGAATACGAGAATATCTTCATCCATGCCGAGAACCGTCTTATTCAATATGGCACTCTTTCCCTCGCGGCGGTCAAAAGCCTTGAGGACCACACCTCTCCCCTCGTACTCCCTTACGATACCGTTCGTCCCATCCTCCGACCCGTCACTCGACACGACGATCTTCAGCTTGTTGCGCGGATAATCGAGCTTGAGACAGTTTTCGATCTTTTCACGGATTATCCGTTCCTCGTTATGAGCGGAGACGATCAATGCAACCGTCGGCAGCTGATCTCCTCCACTGCCGCGGCGGCGCGCTGCGAAAAGGCCGAGGAATGCCAGGATCAGGGGGTACCCGACATAGATATAGGCGATAAGGCCCATTATTAAATAGATAAGCAGTTTCAGGAAAGCATCCATTTTCGCGTTTCCCCCGTATGAGCGAAGTCACATATTGATAACATACAATGGAAAATTTTCAACTAAAAAAATCTCCCATATAAACAAAACGCGCTACCCGCTTTTCCATACGTCAGGCCGCGCTCGATGTTGACAGATACGGAAAAACAGTAACGCTTGCTCTATATGACTCCTTTGTCATTACCAATATACGATATGCAGCTCTCCCTGTCAATAACCACCGGCGCTGTACCTCGTTACTCCGCCGTATCTCGTCCCTATCCAGATCACACCCGAAGGATCCTCTTCTATGGACAGAACATGATCGCCACCCAGGCCGCTGGAACTGTCGACGTGAAGCCACCTGCCGTCTTTCAGGACGTAGGCGCCTTCACCGTCTGTCCCGAGCCAGATGCTCCCGTCCGCCGCACCTTTCAGCGCGGTCGGCCGGGGACCCGACCGGTGAAGCGGGATATCTATGAGCCTCCACCCGGCCTCCGACTGGAAGAATATCCCTTCCAGGGTACAGAACATGCATCTTCCCGAACCGTCCATCCCGATCACAGGTGCGAAGGCACCGTCGAGCTCTCTCCCCCCGGAGGGAAGCAGCCTGACTGCGGGTTCATCCAGGAAGAGCGAATCCGCTTCTACCCGGGCCGGGTTGGAACCGGGCACCTGACCCGCGATATCAAGCACTTCCCAGTTCTCCCCGTTGAATCCGGCGATCCTCCCCGACAGTGTGGAGATCCATATAGTCCCTGAACGATCGGCGGCGATAGAAGTTATTCTCTCGTCGGGCAGGCCATGCCTGCGTCTGTACTGGACCCATCCTCCGGAAGTCAGCCTGAGCACGCCGCAGTCGAAAGACCCGAACCACAGTTCATCGTCAGGACCGGCCGCAACGCAGGTAAAGTGCTCGCTTGGCAGGCCATGTCTGCGGTCAAAGACCTCCCAGACGCTTCCAGTATGATGGAGGATACCGAATCGTGTCGACAGCCATAACCTGCCGCCCCGTTCCGGAACCATGCCTGTCACTGACCCTTCGAACCATCTGCCGGGCAGATCGATCGGAGTGAATCCGCCATCGAACCTGTAAACAGCCCTTCTTCCTGCGAGCAGGAGTGTCCTGCCCGAGCGTACTACCAACCCTATCATACTCTCCGGACCATCCGCGGGAAGCGACGTCTCGCGGTAAGAATCCCTCGCAACCGAGACAATGGTTCCTCCGGCTGTGCCGAGATAGGTATTTCCCTCGAGATCATGCTCGACGGAGAGATAATCATGAGCTCCCAGCGAGATCCCGGGAAGCCTGAGAGGTGTCCATCCAGATCCGTCCCAGGTACTGAGGCCGTAACGTCCGACGGCCCAGACCCGTGCCCCCGCATCAAGGCCGAACTGGTAGATATCCCTGTCGGGCAGGCCCTGTCCGGGTCCGTATCTGTTGACTCTGCCCAGGCTGTACCTGGCTACTCCCTGTCTCGCTACGGAAACGAAAATATCCCCTTCCTCGGTGAGTATGATGTCTCGCACCCTGCCGATGGGGATCCTGCTGCCGTATCTCATCGAGGTCCAGCTGAAGCTGTCAGCCCTGCAGACTCCGCTGTCCGTTCCTATCCATATCGTATTGTCGCTCTGCTCGACTACGCATGTCACCCTGTCGTCGAGAAGAGAATCCGCCCTGGTCATTATAGTCAGATCGTCACCGACCACATATCCGCACCCCTGTCCCCACGTTGAGATCCAGATCTTCCCTTCTCCGTGGCTTATATCGGTGATGCGGGAAAAGAAAGGATGTTCCCTGGCGGTATACCGGTCCCAGCCCCGGTTATTTCTCACGCTGAGGCCGGCTCCTCCTCCTACCCAGATCTCTCCGTGCTCGCCTGCCATCAGGCTTGTGACGGAAGCGAGACGCGAACCTCGTTCAGTCAGAACAGTGTCTGCGCCAGGCACCCATATGAACAGCCCGCCGTCAGTACCTACCCAGACCGAGTCACCCGCGGCAAGGATCGCCCTGATACCTCCCGCCGGCATCAGGACATCGAAACGGCCCGGAGGAGTATCATCAGTCCGGTGGGTCAACGAGCCCATCGATATCATGCGGCCCGATTCGAGCCATCCCTGCTTCTCTGATTCCTTCGGCTTACTAAACAGGCTTGAAGTGGGGATCATCGCCGAAACAGCGGCGAGGAGGATGATCGTAACGACTGTTCTGGATATATTCATCATGACCCTTTCATCGGATGATTTCATGGAGAGAAACTTTATTACAGCAGGCGGTGCAAATCAAGAAGATACGTCGAAGGATGATTCAGGCAGAGGATCGAAAAGGACCCTCTCGATGAAATGGGAGATGTCCGTTCCGGTCTCCGCGAGGATTGCGCCGCGGAGTTCCGCCACTCCGATCTCTCTCCCGCTGGAATCTTCTCTGTAGAGCCTTTTGATGACATCTATAAGGCCGGAGCGTCCATCTGTGAGCGACCGGATCTTCTCGTCAATGGCACGGGCAGCCAGGAAGCCGCCGTCATAGAGCAGGTTGACCATATCCCGGTCGGAGAGGTCGCTGTTTCCCGCCATGGAGAGATGAACCGAACCGCGCAGCACGTTCTCACCATACCTGTCGATGATCGCGGACTCCGCCGCATCGTACTGCAGCCGGTTTATGATGCCCGCATTCAGGAGCACCCGATAAGAAAAATAGACGGTGGCTCCCTCTGTGAACCACATGAACGAATCATCGGAGGGCCTCAGGGCTTCCCCATTCGAGTTGTGAAAGAATTCGTGCGCGATAATCGACATGGGGATCCCGTAGAGCTCGCTCCTGTCTATTGCCGGATCGAGAAGCAGAAGTATGGTGCCTCCAAAATGGACGCCGTAGTAGTCAAATCCCTTTCCACCCCTGACGGGATTGTAGTCGCATATCACCAGGTGCCTCTCCCTGGGAGACGATCCCAGCATGGCGATCTCCTCTGAAACAATGCGGCGGACAGTTTCGAGGAACTCGCCGTCTTCGAATTCCCATTGTCCACCGATCGCCAGGACGAGCCTGACACCGGACACGAATGTCTCGAAGAAACGGTAACGTCCAGCCGCGACAAGCGTCATCGGCAGCTCGGCCGCGGAGGCTACTATCATCCTCGTTCCGACCGTTTCCCACGGCGACCCGATCATCCTGCCTCCGTGCAGGTCGATGTCGACCAGGATCCTTTCCGCCACCGGATGCTCCGGCTGGATGAAGAGATCCCTCCCCATCAGTCTCGATCTGTCCGGGCCGAGATAGCTCAGCATCCCTCTCACCTCGGGTGAATACCTGTCCTCGATGGTCATTACCACATCGTACCGGATGGTAAAATCATCGTTCCCGCAAGCGACTTCCCACCCCCCCCCGGTGGTAGTGACTCCGAGCGGGCCACCGTCAGGACCGAAAGCCGAAATACCGATCGGCTCGAGCCTCCCTCCCGTTTCCTTTTCCTCG
>DAOVNN010000046.1 GCA_030630165.1 Candidatus Krumholzibacteriota bacterium | reverse complement strand
GGGATCAGAGCACCGTTCTTGACTGGGTCAGGAAGATCGATAAGCTCATGTCTGAGGATGGCGCCTTTGCCGGCAGCGTAGACGATATCAGGAAGAAGCTCTCCGGCTGACGCCGCTCTTTCCACACTTTCCACAGAAAGCCTGTTGATAACCATGTTATCAGCTGTGGATTTCTCCGTGGCGGTTGAAAAGATCTCTTTTTTCCATCCTTCTCCCCAGCTCTTTCTACACTGGCCCGGAATGATTTCATCCATGCAGGAAAGGGTTGGAGTCCTGTTATGAACATTTCAACACCCTCTATTACTACTACTGTTCTTATTCTATTTATAAGAAGGAGGAGAAGAATTCCGGAATCCGGAAGAACTGGCTTTTTTTATTGAATAACACACCTTGATTGAATTATGATTTCTTCCCACGAAGGAATGACAAGATATACTTCATGGCGGGGACAGGTCCCCGCGATCATCAGGAGGTTTGGGCGTGAAGATCCAGGTGCCGCTCGGAGAGCTCTCAAAAAAGATGAATGCGATATCGTCAGTGGTGCCGGGCAAGACCACAATGCCCATTCTTTCGATGGTTCTTGTCAGCGCCGAGGGTTCAACGATCAGTTTTTCGGCGACCGACCTCGACATATCCGTTACATCGAAGGTCGCCGGCACCGTAGAGACACCGGGAAGCATAGCCGTTCCCGCAAAGAAGATCGCCGAGATCGTAAAGTCGCTCTCCGGGGACGAGGTGATCCTCGGGGTAGAAGGGGAGAAGCTGACGATCAAGTGCGGTAAGAGCAGGTTCTCAGTCAACGGACGGAGCGCGGACGATTTTCCAAAGATGCCGAGACAGGAGAGCAGCACGGAGTTCGAGGTGCAGGCGCCTCTCCTGAGGAAGATGATACAAAAGACGATATATGCCGTCTCGACAGACCTTACAAGGCCGGCGTTGTGCGGGGTCTACTGGGAAGTAGACCGTAACGGCCTGATCATGGTGTCGACCGATGGGCACAGACTGGCGAAGGTCGAGGCGAAGGTGGACCTGAAGAATATTGAGAAGGCAGAAGTGATCGTGCCTCCAAAGGCCCTTTCCACATTCCGCTCATATTCGGATAATGACGAGATGATCAAGGTCGGCCTGGGAGACAACAGCGTATCAATAGAGATGAACGATGTGTCTATTTACTCAAGGCTTCTCGAGGGGCCGTTCCCCAGCTACCAGAAGGTGATCCCGTCAGGCAACAGCAAGGCGCTCGTTGTTACGAGGGACGAACTCTCCGCCGCGACAAAGAGAGTGTCGATCCTTTCCGACGCGCTTACGCACCAGGTCGTCTTCTCGCTCGATCGCGATAAACTCACCCTGCATGTGACGACCCAGGATCTCGGGGAAGCGAGGGAAGAGCTCGAAGCGAACTACGCGGACGAGCCGATGGACATCGGCTACAATGCCGCCTATATACAGGATATACTCAGGACTATCGAAGGTGACGAGATCTCTTTCAGGCTGGACAGACCGGACAACGCGGGGATGGTTATGCCGGTCGACGAAAAAGGAGATGTCAAACAGCTCTGTATCGTAATGCCCCTCAGGATCAACTGACCAGTCCGGAGGGAGCGTTGAGCGGGCTTGATAGTCGAGAGACTCCATCTCAATTCCTACCGTAACATAGAGGACGCCTCTCTGGAGTTTTCCGAAAGGTTCAACTTCATAACGGGCCGCAACGCCCAGGGAAAGACGAATCTGCTCGAAGCGATCCACATCTTTTCGCTGGGGCGGTCGTTCAGGACGAGGCGTTCATCGGAGCTGATCAGGTTCGGGTGCGATCACTTTTTTCTCAGGCTTACGGGCAGAAGCGACTCGGGTGTCGAGTTCAAGCTCGAGATGGGACAGGAAAAAAGCGGGAGGACTAAGCTCTCCATCAACGGGAAACAGATGAACGGCGTCTCGGAGATCCTGGGGTTTATGCCGAGCGTCATATTTACACCCCGGGACGTTGAGCTTTCGTCGGGCCCGCCTGCGGGGAGGCGGGTCTACCTTGATTATACTGCCGCGCAGGTATCGCCGGGGTTCCTCGCCGATCTGAAGGAATACAGGCAGGTGCTGAAGCAGAGAAATTCGCTGCTCAGGGCAGCAGCCGCGGGCGGGGTTTTCGATGAGGCCCAGCTCGGCGTGTGGGACGAGGCGCTGGCGGGAAAGGGAGGGGCGGTCGTCAAGGGGCGGATCGAGATGCTCGAAGTAATCAGCGAGCGCGCCAGAGAGATATTTGACGAGGTCCTCGGGCGCGATGACGGGCTCAAGCTCGCCTATCGGTGTTCGTATGACCCGGATGCGGGGGGCGAGGACAGCCTCAGGGCCGCCCTGCTCGCCGCGCGTGAGAGCGAGAGAAGGAGGGGTTACACTCTGGCCGGCCCTCACTACGATGACGTGATTATGGAGATCGCCGGAGAGGATGTGCGCAGGTTCGCCTCGCAGGGACGGAAGCGGCTGCTCGCTGTCGTACTGAAGCTCGCGCAGGCCGATGTGATCATGGCCCGTAGAGGAGAGAGGCCGGTCGTCCTGCTCGACGATATCTTCTCCGAGCTCGATCCGGGCGTCGTCTCGGGAGTGAGAAAAATGCTTTCCGACAGGTACCAGAGCTTCATCACTTCGCCCCGCGGAGAAGACTTCCCCGGCGATATTTCAGGGGCTTCAAGGTACGAGGTCGAAAACGGTGTTTTCAGCGCCCCCGAGGGTCCTCCGAAAGCCTCCTGAAAAGGCCATATTTTCCTTTATTTTCAAACGGTTTCATCATAGTATATGGGGATACCGAAAGAACGTCTGGAGCCGCGGGAAATGAGTGATAAAAAGGGGCAGGGAAGGGTAGGAGATATCATCCCCGCGGTCATGAGGATCCTCGGTCTCGAGGACCGGATGGATGAGGGGCGCCTGGTAAAGGAATGGCCCCTGATAGTAGGCGATCTTCTCGCGTCGAAGAGCTGTCCTCTCGATCTGAAGAAAGGCGTTCTTACCATTGAGGTGAGGGACAACTCGTGGATGCAGGAGATCAGATTTCACCAGAAACGGATTATAGAAAAGATCAACGATAGATTCCCGGGTCTTGGCGTGACTGCGATCCGGCTCAGGATGGAAAGGGTGAGAGACGGGGAATGAGCAAGGAATACACAGCAAAAGGCATCCAGGTCCTCAAGGGGCTCGAGGCGGTACGCAAGCGCCCGGCGATGTATATCGGGAGCACCGACATACACGGTCTGCACCACATGATCTACGAGGTCATCGACAACTCGATCGATGAGGCAATGGCCGGTCACTGCTCGAAGATAGAGATCGTCATATCGAAGGAGGGGCATGTGACCGTATCGGATGACGGCCGCGGCATCCCCGTCGACATGCATCCCACGCAGAAGAAGCCGGCCCTCGAGGTAGTCATGACGACCCTGCACGCCGGAGGAAAATTCGACCACGACAGCTACAAAGTCTCGGGCGGCCTGCACGGCGTCGGCGTCTCCGTGGTAAACGCTCTCTCGGAGTGGCTCGAGGTCGAGATCTATCGCGACGGGAAGATCTACTCGCAGCGCTACGAGAAGGGCGTGCCGAAGACCAAACTCGATTCCAAGGCGCAGACGGGGAAGAAGAAGCGCACGGGCACCGTCGTAAGGTTCATGCCCAACGGCAAGATATTCACTACCCTTGAATACAGCTTCGACACCCTGTCGCTGCGCATCCGCGAACTGGCCTTTCTCAATGCGGGGGTCAACCTCGTCTTTATAGACGAGCGCTCCGGGAAGAGCCACGACTTCAGCTATTCCGGCGGTATCGTCTCGTTCGTGAACTTCCTCAACGAGAACAGGGAAGTGATCCACAAGAAGCCGATCTACATAGAAGACAGGACCGAGCCGTACGAGATAGAGATCGCGATGCAGTACAACACGTCGTACGGGGAGAAGATATTCTGCTTCGCCAACAACATCAATACGGTCGACGGGGGAACGCACCTCACCGGATTCCGGACCGCACTTACAAGGACCTTCAATAACTACGCCCAGAAGAATAATCTCTTCAAGAAGAGCAAGACGAGCACGACTCTCTCGGGCGACGATGTGCGCGAGGGGATAGCGGCGGTTGTCAGCGTCAAGCTCCCTGAGCCGCAGTTCGAGGGGCAGACGAAGGGTAAGCTCGGCAACAGCGAGATGGCGGGACTCGTGTCGGCGTCGGTCGGACAGAAACTGGCCGAGTTTCTCGAGGAAAACCCCCCGGTCGCGAAAAAAATAATTGAAAAGGCGATGCAGTCCGCGCGGGCTCGCGACGCGGCGCGCAAGGCCCGTGAGCTGGTGCGGAGAAAGTCGGCGCTCGAGTCGAGCGCGCTGCCCGGCAAGCTGGCCGACTGTTCGATGACCGACCCCGAACAGTGTGAGATCTACCTCGTCGAGGGCGACTCGGCGGGGGGCTCGGCGAAGCAGGGAAGGGACAGGCGCTTCCAGGCGATCCTGCCCCTGAAGGGAAAGATCCTCAATGTCGAGAAGGCGCGTATCGACAAGATCCTCGCCAACGAAGAGGTCAAGACACTGATCACGGCGCTCGGGACCGGCATCGGCGAGGAAGAGTTCGACATAACAAAAGCGCGCTACAAAAAGATCATAATCATGACCGATGCTGATGTCGACGGCGCGCACATCAGGACGCTGATACTTACACTCTTTTTCCGCTACATGCCGAAGCTGATAAGCGAGGGGTGCATATACATCGCACAGCCTCCGCTCTATCGCGTGAAGAGGGGAAAGACGGTGAAGTACGCGTACGACGATATAGAGAAGGACAAGATCATAAAGGAGATGGGCGGCTCGAAGGGCATCTATCTCCAGCGATACAAGGGCCTCGGAGAGATGAATCCCGACCAGCTCTGGATGACAACGATGGATCCGGAGAGACGGACGATCCTCAAGGTGACAATGGAGGATGCCGTCGAGGCCGATCATATCTTCACGATACTGATGGGCGACCAGGTCGAGCCGAGGAAGAAATTCATCCAGGAGAACGCCCTCGCGGTGCGGAACCTGGACGTTTAAAATGAAATAATACAAAGGCGCTCCCGGGAGGAGCGTATTCACCGGGCGGTGAAGGAGGAACAAACGGATGGATATCAGCAGGCAGCGGGTCATCCCCGTATACATCGAAGACGAGATGAAAAACTCGTATCTCGACTATGCGATGAGCGTCATCGTCTCTCGCGCACTGCCTGACGTGAGGGACGGGCTCAAGCCCGTTCACAGGCGCATTCTCCTGGCGATGAACGACCTGAACCTCGCGCATAACCGGCCTTACAGGAAATCCGCGAAGCTCACCGGAGACGTCACGGGTAACTACCATCCTCACGGCACGACGGCTGTTTACGACGCCACGGTGAGGCTTGCGCAGGATTTCACGCTGCGGTACCCGATCGTCGACGGGCAGGGAAACTTCGGCTCGATCGACGGGGACCCGGCAGCGGCGGAGAGGTACACCGAGGTCCGCATGACCCGCCTCGCCGAAGACATCCTCGCCGATCTCGACAAGGAGACGGTGGAGTTCGGGCTGAACTATGACGAGACGAGGCAGATGGCTCTCGTCCTCCCGTCCAAGGTGCCTAACCTCCTGTTCAACGGCGCTTCCGGGATCGCGGTCGGAATGGCAACGAACATCCCGCCGCACAACAGCACCGAGATCATTGCCGGACTCAAGGCTCTGCTCGAGAATCCCGAGCTGTCGGTCACGGAGCTCAGCAGATTCGTTACCGGCCCCGATTTCCCGACCGGCGGGATCATCTATGGACGGGCCGGTATCAAGGACGCGTACGAGACGGGCAGGGGAAGGATAACCGTCAGGGCACGCGCCAACATCGAGACGCAGAAATCGGGCAAGTCGAGTATCGTCATCACCGAGATCCCTTTCCAGACGAACAAGGCGTCGATCATCAAGAAGATAGCCGAACTCGTGCGCGGCGGAAAGATGGGCGGCATCTCCGACATCCGCGACGAGTCCGACAAGGACGGGATGCGGATCGTCATAGACCTGAAGAGGGATTCGTACCCCAAGGTCGTGATGAACCAGCTCTTCAAGCACACGCAGCTCCAGGGCACATTCGGTGTGATCATGCTCTCGCTGACCAAGCTGCACCCCGAGGTAATGAACCTCAAGAGGACGATGCAGCTCTTCCTCGAGCATCGCGAAGAGGTCGTCAGGCGCCGCACCGAGTACGATCTGAGGAAAGCCGAGGAAAGGGCGCACATCCTCGAGGGATACAAGATCGCGCTCGACAATATTGACGCGATCGTCCAGCTCATCAAGAAGAGCGCATCTCCCGAAGAGGCGCGAAATGGACTGATAAAGAAATTCAAGCTCAGTGAGATACAGGCGCAGGCGATACTCGACATGAAACTCCAGAGGCTCACCGGCCTCGAGCGCAAGAAGATCGAGGACGAGTACCTCGCGCTGATCCAGAAGATAGAGTACCTCCGCTCGATCCTCGAGAACAGGACGAGGCTGCTCGGCGTGATAGCTGACGAGCTCGACGAGGTGGGCGAAAAGTACGGAGACGAGAGGCGCACCGAGATCGTCGACTCCGAGGGAGAGCTCGAGCTCGAGGATCTGATAGCCGAGGAGGACATGATCATCACGATCACCCATACCGGCTATATAAAAAGAATCCCGATCGGGACCTACCGCAGGCAGCGCCGCGGAGGCAAGGGGATCACGGGGCTCGGGATGAAGGATGAGGATTTCGTGTCGACGCTGTTTATCGCATCGACGCACAGCTACATCCTCTTCTTCACCGACGCGGGCAAGTGCTACTGGGTCAAGGTCCACGAGATCCCGCAGGGAGGGCGGCTCGCCAAGGGAAAGGCGATCGTCAATCTCCTCGAGATGTCGAGGGAAGAGAACATCACCGCTACGATCCCCGTGCCGGACTTCGGCGACGACTGTTACCTGACGCTGGCGACAGAGGGCGGGCTGGTCAAGAAGACGCACCTGTCGAAGTACTCGCACCCGCGCCGTGCCGGCATCATCGCGCTGAAGCTTCGCGAGGGCGACAGGCTGATCGCCGCCAAGCTTACATCGGGAAGCGACGATATCGTGCTCGCCAAGAGAGACGGCAAGGCGATCCGCTTCAACGAGAAGGAAGTACGCGAGGTAGGCAGGGACTCGTACGGGGTCAAGGGAGTGAAGATCAAGGGTGACGACCGGGTGGTCGAGATGGTTATCGTCAAGCGCGACTCGGCGATCCTTGCCGTGACAGAGTACGGCTTCGGCAAGCGCACGAGGCTGGGGGAGTTCAGGAACAAGCACCGCGGCGGCCAGGGGGTGGCGCTCATCCCGGCAAACGACCGGAACGGTCCTGTCGTGGCGGCACGCGAGGTAATAGAGACCGACGAAGTCATGATGATAACGCGCAACGGGATGATCATAAGGTGCCCCGTGCGTGGTATCCGTTGTATCGGAAGGCAGGGCCAGGGCGTGAAGGTTATCAACCTCAACAAGGGCGACTCTCTGGTCGACGTTGCCCTGCTTGCCGGCGAGAAGGACGAGAACGGCACGGAGGGCGAAGAACCGGAAACGGGAGAGGAACTCATCGAGCCTGACGTCCAGGAGGTCGCGGAAGAGGTGGCGAAAAAACCCGCCAGGGGGAAAAAGGGAAAAGGCGGGAAGTAATGAATCCGCAAGGATTGAAGACGGCCGTGGTGATCTTCGCCGCGCTCGCGGCGTTTGCGCCGGGGCGTGCCGCTGAGCCGGGCGACGATGCTCTCTCGATCACAGGCGCCGGCAGGATCGCCGTCTCTCTCGACGGCAGTGGATATCTCCATGAAATCGAATCGGGCCGGCTGAGGCTCGGGCTCAGATGGCCGGGCGTCGGGGGAACCGAGTTTCTCGGAAGCGGCGGCCTCCTGTTGAGGTTCATCTCCGGCGAAGATGGCGGGACAGTTCTTCTCGGGCCGGGCGATTTCGAAACGGCGCTGCCGGGACCGTGTGTCGCCGGCGCGACCGAAGGATGCCGGGGAGGGAAAAGATATCCAGCTGACGGGTGCGACGATGACGGCGATGGAGCGATCGACGAGGACCCGCTTGACGGGCGGGACAACGACGGCGACGGAGCAATCGACGAGGATTTCGCTGCCGTGGGGGACGGGATGTACGTCACCAGCTCCCTTGCTTCCCGGTACGGGATAAAGGTGACCCATGCGCACCATGTCTGGAACTACGGACATGTCAGGGATTTCATCGGAGTTACGACGACGATAGAATATCTGCCTCCCGAGGGTGAGGATGAGATCCTCCGGGAGTTCGAGCTGATACACTACATCGATTTCGAGATCGGGGACAGGGATGACGCCGGCCGCGGGCGGAACGACAGGGCCTTTTTCATACAGGCGCTCCCCGGCGAAGAAAAAAAGATCCTTCACGCGGTCGCAGCGGTCTCCGATGCCGGAAACGAAGGCCCGCTGGCGACCGTAATGTTCTTCAGCGCGTCGAGGCCGAACGGTCCCATGACCGCCGGAGTGCGGGTCCACAACAGGCACAGGCACGTCGATTCGCTGTGGAACGGAGATGATGAAGGCTGCCGGGTACTCGGAGGCGAGCCGGCCATGCTCGATATCGAAGAGGCGGAGCTGCTCGGCGGGATTCGCGGACAAGACATCATGATCGCCGAAGCGGCGACCGGCGATATTGTGCTCACGCACAGGTTCTGCCCGGCGGGGGATATCTGCCCCGGCGAGAGGGTGGAGCTCGAGTGGGTGATAGTTTTCGGGAAGGACCTCGCGGCCCTGATGCGGAATATCTCGAGGGCCAGGGAGACCTGGGAGGGACTTGCCCATTCTGAGAGCGAAAGGCTGAGATGGGTCGTTCCTGCCCGCAGGGCGGTCCGTGTCCAGGCAAGGGCAGTGCTGGCGCCGGTATGGGTCCAGGGAGAGAAGCGCCCTGCCGTGTCGATCGACCTTCCCCCGATCGAGGGCGAGGAGATCGAATGGCTCAAGGTGGCGGGAGAGCAGACAGGTGATTTCGAGACGGTCGGGGGAAGGATAGTCATAGCCCTCGACGACGAGATGGCTTCCTCGGGACCTTTCGCGATCGAGGGACAGTTGACCGACGGAACAATATTCACATCACATATCGGACAGGATGAACTGCAGCGCTACGCCGGCGAGGATGACCTGCAGCCGGGCAGGCTGCCGGAAGACAGCATCAGGCTCTTTCCCAATCCATTTGCGAGCGACCTGACGATCGACGTCCTCATCCACGAAGCCTCGAGATACTCGAAGGACCGGTCGGCCGTGATGCAGCCCGGGGTAAGCTCGGTCAGGGTCTACGACGTCAAGGGAAGGCTGGTACGCTCAGTCCTTGTCGATGAGGTCCTCCATCCCGGGGAACACACTCTCGGGTGGGACGGAACGGATGAAGCTGGCACGAAGGTCGCGCCGGGCGTCTACTACTGCCGGCTCCAGATCGGCGAAAGATCGCTGACCAGAAGGGTAATCCTCCTCAGATAACATGGCCTCATATACTCCTCCCCCAAAAACCCCTGACGAGACAGCCTTTCTCGTAGGCGTAAAGCTCCCCGCTTCGACCTTCGAGGACGAGCAGGAGAACATCGCAGAGCTCGAGCTGCTCGCGACGACTGCCGGCGCGGCCGTCTCGGGTTCGATCATTCAGCAGCGCACGAGACTTGAAGGGGCGACATACATCGGGAAGGGAAAGCTCGAGGAACTTGCCGCCGCCGTCGAAGAGAAGGGTATCAATCTTGTCATATTCGACGATGACCTCGCTCCCGCCCAGGCGCGCAATATCGAAAAACGCGTCGGCGTCAACGTCATCGACAGGACCGAGCTGATCCTCGATATCTTCTCGAAGAGGGCAAGAACGAGGCAGGCAAGGATACAGGTCGAGATTGCTCAGCTCACATACGCTCTGCCGCGATTGAAGCGCCTGTGGGACCACCTTTCGAGGCAGGCGGGCGGCATAGGCACCAAGGGTCCCGGAGAAACTCAGCTCGAAGTCGATCGTCGGAAGATCCGGGAGAAAATATCCGCGTTGAAGCGCGAGCTGGCAAAGATCGAGAACCGCACGAAGGAAAGGCGCAAGAACAGGGAGGAGCTGTTCAACGTCACGATCGTAGGCTACACAAACGCCGGCAAATCGACCCTGCTCAACAGGCTCGCTGGAAGCGACGTCCTCGAAAGCGGGCGCCTCTTCTCAACCCTCGATTCAACGACCAGGCGTGTCGAGCTGCCGGGTGGATCAGCCTTCCTCATGACCGATACGATCGGCTTCATCCGAAAGCTGCCCGCTCACCTCGTCGCGAGTTTTCACGCCACACTGCTCGATGTCGAAGAGGCCGACCTGCTGCTCCATCTGGTCGATGCCTCATCGCCGCGGTGCGCGGAAAAGATCTCGGTCGTAAATGATGTGCTGTACAAGGTCCTGGGTGACAGGCCGTCGGCGGGCAAGCAGGGGTTCATCCCGACCCTCCTTGTCCTCAACAAAGCCGACCTGCTCGATGCCGGGACTTCCTCGCATCTCGACCAGAAGTACGCCGAAGCGGTCCGGGTAAGCGCCGCGACGGGAGAGGGTACCGATGAGCTGCTCGATGCTGTGGGCCGGGAGATCAGGAAGGGAACGACCCTTGCGCGCGTGACCGTTCCGGTCGCGGACGGAAGGACGCTCGCGCTGGTCGAGAAAGCGGGGCAGGTCGTCAGGAGGGAAGTGGAAGACGAGGACGTGGTATTCACGGTAAGACTTCGCAGAAGAGATGTCGGCCGGCTGGAGCAGTCAGCCGATGTAACGATACTTGTGGAAGAAAGCGGGCAACCCTGAGGCTTCAGGGGCTCCTTCGCATATTCAGGCTGTCCCCCTCGATATATACCTCGTCGTACTTTTCGGCCAGGACCTTTCTGTACTCCGCCATGATCGGGCTGGCTGCCTTGACGCGGTAGCTGCTGTCCAGCTGCAGCACGATAAATCGTGAAAGCAGGATAAACGCGATGGGCACGACCATCGGCACGAGCTTTCTCCACCTGTTCTCCGAAATCAGGCGCGAGCAGTAAACGGCGCCGGCGGCGATCACCGATACGAACCCGACTGAGACGAGATAGAGGTTCCTTATGTTCAGCCAGTCGCCGGGGAACTGGAAGAAGGCGAATGGGATGACCATGATATATGTCCACGCGATAAAGAATCGTATCGTCCTGTTCCCGAATATGAAGCCGAAGAAGGAATAGGACAGGACGGTCAGGGCGATGAGTATCCTTATCTGCGTCGCGAATCTGTAGAAGAATCTCACGGCAGGCCCCGCGCCCGCCACGAGATGCGAGGTATGGATGGGGAAGATCATCCTGACGAGATAGTTAATCACGTTCTTTGCCGCGTAAAAGACGAACATGACAACGCCGGGGTGCTGTCTGTAAAAGGGCGGGGTGTAGTGAAACAGAGTCGTCTTGGCGACGAGGGCGGCCAGCGACAGGAAAAGAAGGATTATGAA
This sequence comes from Candidatus Krumholzibacteriota bacterium, assembly GCA_030630165.1. Classification (GTDB taxonomy): domain Bacteria; phylum Krumholzibacteriota; class Krumholzibacteriia; order Krumholzibacteriales; family Krumholzibacteriaceae; genus JAUWCL01. Next base: position 733 of record DAOVNN010000046.1, on the reverse strand, counting down.
CCCCGCGCCGGCGACTTTCCTCTTTCTTTCAGCACGGAAGAAGAAGTTGAAAGCCAGAAAGGCGACGAGGATCGAGAAGCTCGTACTCCGCGTCAGCATCGAGGCGACAAAGAGGATCAGGGTGAGCAGGTACCACAGGGAAAGGATCTTCCCCTCCCGGTAGAGCTCGTTATGGAAGTAGCATATCATCGTGCTGAGTGTGAGGAAGGTGATAACAAGGTCCTCCAGCCCCGATGCGATCATCACGGACTTGCCGTAACTCCCCACGGTGAAGACGAAGAGCAGCCCGGCGAGTCCGGCGATTGCCCTGTCGCGGATCAACGTGTTGACGAGAAGATATACGAGGAACGAGTTGAGACCGTGCAGCAGTATGTTGAAGAAGAAATATCCCGATGCGTTGAAGAGGAATTGTTTGAACAGCAGATAATGGATGCTGTAAACAAGCGGCTGGAACTTGAACGGCGGACTGCTCTCGAAAGCTGCGCCGGGATCCGAGTGCATCATGATGCTGTTTTCTAGACCGACGTAGTCGTAGCCGTTCCAGAACCCGTTGTCCAGACAGAGCCTGAAGAACAGGAAGCTCAGGACAAGAAAGACTATGAGAACGAGAAGAAGCTTGAGATACTTCAAAAGACCCCTCCAGAAGGACGCCGCATTATTCGGAAGGAATTATGACACGTCGGTGCGGGGAGTGGGAATACCATAAATGATAAATGACAGGAGAGAAATAATG
>DAOVNN010000224.1 GCA_030630165.1 Candidatus Krumholzibacteriota bacterium | reverse complement strand
TACAAGTACAATGAGACCGCAAGGTCGGGCGGCGCCCTCTGGTGGTTCTTCCACCGCCTGAGCGGGCTCTATCTCGCCGTCGTCCTGTTCGTCCACGTCCTCGTCCTGCACGTTCTGATGAAGGACGAGCTCGCGTACGGCAGCATAGCCGAACGCGTGTCATCACCATTATGGAAGACAATTAACATTTCTTTCCTTGTCGTGGCGCTGATGCACGGGCTTTACGGCCTGTGGATCGTCCTCGGCGACTACATCCACAATCAGTGGATGAGGATTTTCATCTGGTGCGCGATCGCTGTCATCGGCCTGGTCTTCGTGATCTACGGCTCCCTGACGATGATCTCGTTCCAGTACGGAGGTTGACCTGTCATGACGAATTTCGATCCCGAAACCATCCACGACGTCGAGGGGGTGCCGATTCACAGCGTGCACCGTCACGACGTGGTCATCGTGGGAGCCGGTCTTGCCGGGATGAGAGCCGCCTACGAGGCGTCGTCTGAATTCGACGTGGCGGTCCTCAGCAAGGTATTCCCGACAAGGTCCCACAGCGGCGCCGCACAGGGCGGCGTGGCTGCCTCGCTCGCGAACGAGGAAGAGGACCACTGGGAATGGCACATGTTCGATACTGTAAAGGGCAGTGATTATCTCGGCGACCAGGATGCGATCGAGGTCCTCGTAAAGGAGGCTCCCGTCGTCGTCCGCGAGTTCGAGCACATGGGATGCCCCTTCTCGAGGACTCCCGAGGGGCGTATCGCCCAGCGGAAGTTCGGCGGTCACACGAAGGACTTCGGCAAGGGCGGCCCCGTGCTCCGCGCATGCTACGCGGTCGACCGGACCGGTCACGCACTTCTTCACACGCTCTTTGAGCAGTGCGTTAAAAACGAGGTGAGGTTCTACCCCGAGTTCCACGCCCTGTCGCTGATAGTGCGCGACGGCGTCTGCCGGGGAGTCGTGGCCTGGGATATCATGAACGGCGGCGCGCACGTGTTCCACGCCAAGACGGTCATGTTCGGAACGGGAGGCTACGGCAAGGCGTTCAAGATCACCTCGAACGCCCTGGCTAACACCGGCGACGGGCTGAGCCTCGTGCTCAGGGCCGGGCTGCCGCTCGAGGACATGGAGTTCGTACAGTTCCATCCGACCGGCCTCTACAGGCAGGGCATCCTCGTGAGCGAGGCGGTCAGGGGTGAGGGCGGGTACCTGCTCAACAAGGACGGCGAACGGTTCATGGAGAGATACGCTCCCGAGAAGATGGAGCTCGCTCCCCGCGATCTCGTTTCCCGCTCGATACAGACCGAGATCAACGAGGGCAGGGGATGCGGCGAGAACGGCGATTATGTCCATGCCGACCTGAGGCACCTCGGCGAAGAGAAGATCATGAAGCAGCTTCCGCAGATCCACGAGCTGGCCTGGAAGTTCCTTCACGTCGACTGCATCAAGGATCCGATCCCGATCCAGCCGACGGCGCATTATTCGATGGGCGGGATTCCCGTCGACATCGACTGCCAGGTCCTGGCCGACGGGAAGGAGAAGCCGGTCACCGGTTTCTACGCCGCCGGCGAGTGCGCCTGCGTCAGCGTTCATGGAGGAAACAGACTCGGCACGAACTCGCTCCTCGAGGCCTCACTCTTCGGGCGCAGGGCTGGCAAGTCGATCGTGAGGTTCCTGCGCGAGACCCGCAAGTTCCCCGAACTTCCCGCCGACGCGGCGAAGGACGCCCTCGCCGAGGTGGAGAGGATCATCTCCGCCGACGGTCCGGAAAAGCCGGGGCTTTTAAGGGAAGAACTGCAGGAGAAGATGATGATCGAATGCGGAATCTTCCGCGACGCTGAAAAACTCGGGAAACTCGAAAACTGGCTCAAGGAGCTCGAGGCGAGGTTCGAGAAGATCGGCATCGACGACCGCAGCGAAAAATTCAATTACGACCTTCTTGAGGCTATCGAACTCGGACATATGATCGAGTTCGCCGAGCTGATCGTAGCGGGCGCCCTGAGGCGCGAGGAAAGCCGTGGCGCTCACAGCCGCACCGATTTCCCCGACCGCGACGACAAGAAGTGGCTCAAGCATACGCTGGCCTGGAAGCATGGCGGTAAGATCGACTTCGATTACAAGCCGGTCACCATCACCCGCTTCCAGCCGCAAGAGCGTAAATACTAAAGGAGGCCCCGGAATGGCAATGATCACGTTCAGGATCAATCGTTTCAATCCGGACGATGAGCGTCGGGGTCACTACATGCAGGAGTATCAGCTCGACGTAGAGAAGGGTATGACGCTCCTCGACGCTCTCAACGAGATAAAGTGGAAGCAGGACGGCACGCTGACCTTCAGAAGGTCGTGCCGGAGCGGGATCTGCGGCTCGTGCGCGATGACGATAAACGGGGTCAACAACCTCGCCTGCGAGACGCAGGTGCTCGAGTTCGGCGGGTCGACGATCACCGTCGAGCCGATGCGCGGCTATCCCGTCGTCAAGGATCTCGTCGTATCCCTCGATCCGCTGATCAGGGGGCTGCTCGCGGTGAAGCCGTACCTGATAAGCCACTCGCCTCCCCCGAGCGACCAGGAGAGGCTCCAGTCACCCGAGGAGAGGGAGAAGATCGACGGCCTCTACGAGTGCATTCTCTGCGGCTCGTGCACCTCGTCATGTCCCTCGTTCTGGGCGGACAAGGAGTATATCGGCCCTCACGCCGCACTCAAGGCGTACAGGTTCGTAGCCGACAGCAGGGACGAGGGGAGCGCCGAGCATCTCGAGGCGCTCGACGACAGGCACGGCCTGTGGCGCTGCCATACGATCTTCAACTGCGTTGAAGCGTGCCCGAAGGACCTCAATCCGACGAAGGCGATCTCCGAACTGAAGAAGGAGCTCGTCAGGCGCAGGCTCGGTTAGAGGGCACGGTCAGTTCGAATCAAATGGACGGCGGCACCGAGCCGCCGTCCTTCTTTTGAGTGGAACCCGGCCGCCCGTTGAAATATAATCTTCTAAATCAATATTCGGACCGTAAAAGGAGGAACCGATGTCAGGCTTCACGCGTAGAACCTTTCTGAAGATGTCGGCCGCTCTCGGCGCAGCGGGTGGGCTCGTTCCCGTAGACAGGCTCTTCGCCGGCGCAGCCGGCGCGGGCGCGAAGGGCGGCCCCGTGGTGATATCGACCTGGCCTCACGGTGTGCCGGCCAACGCCGCCGCCTGGAATATCCTCTCATCGGGAGGGACCTCGCTCGACGCTGTAGAAGCCGGGGTAAGGGTGCCTGAGGCCGATCCGGAAGTAAGAAGCGTCGGATTCGGCGGTCTGCCCGACGAGGACTGCAGGGTGACGCTCGATGCCTGCATAATGGGGCCGGACGGAAACTGCGGTTCGACGGCGTTCGTCGAAGGATACATGCATCCGATATCGATCGCCCGCAGGGTGATGGAGGATACCGACCATGTGATGATCGTCGGCGGTGGCGCCGAGGAGTTCGCCCGCAAGGTCGGGTTCAAACGCGAAGATATGCTGACAGAAGAAGCGAGGAAGGCCTGGGTGAAGTGGAGGTCCGGGATGGGCGACGGGGACGACTGGTTCCCCGGCGGTGAAAAGAATCATGACACGATCGGTATGATCGCGTTTGACGAGGCCGGGAATCTCGCAGGCGCATGTACCACTTCAGGCCTGGCCTGGAAGATACACGGACGGATCGGGGATTCGCCTATCATAGGCGCGGGAATGTACGTCGATAACGAGGTCGGCGCCGCCGCGGCGACAGGCAGGGGTGAGGCCGTCATAAAGACATGCGGGAGTTTTCTCGTAGTGGAGAACATGCGCAGGGGGATGTCGCCGGAGAAGGCCTGCAGGGCGGCCCTCGAGAGGATATCAGAAAAACACGGCGGAAAGGCCGGTTTTCAGGTAGGCTATATAGCTGTAAACAACAAGGGCGAGACAGGAGCGTTCTCGCTCACAGGCGGGTTCTCATACGCGCTGGCGAGAGATGGCAGGAACGAACTGGTCAAGGCCGGACATCTCCAGCAGGGTTAGAAACATGAGTAATAAGATCGAAAGGGGAGAATGTGGCTTCCATGACAGGCTCGGGTAGATTTTTCAGGATCACGCTGGCGCTGGTCGCTGTGGCGGTGCTGGTCATGTCGTGTTCCGGGAGTGTTAAAAACCCGGAAGCTGCCGTTAAAAAGATGGTGAAGGCATACGGAGGAGAGAAGAACATACCTCTGCTCACGAGTTTCGAGGGTAAGGGTTTCAGGAAACAGCTCCCTCCGGGACATGTCGCGACCAATTATCCGTTCGATATATTCCAGAATGGAATGAAATACAAGACGAAGACGTACAGGGTCCGCGAAGGCAGGGTCGTTGACCTTCAGTTACTGGTCATTAACGAGAGCGACAGGTTCTCATGGTCACGCGGAACGGGCGAGGCATCCGTTCCCGAATGGGAAGTCGAGATGATCGGATACAGGCTGCCGATGATCCTCGAACTGCTCAACGCCGGGGAACACGAACTCGAACATGTAGAGAGCAAGTTATGGGACGGCCTCTATCACATCAGGTTCAGTGAGAGGGACAACATCGTCGATATCGGCCTCGATGAGGAGTCGTTCCTCGTCAGGCAGGTATCGATAGTCAGCGCTTCTGACTCGAGTTTCTCCTTCAAGGAGGAGTACTCTGATTACGTCAAGACGGACGGCATCTGGTTTCCCAACAGGTTCCTCGGATACTACAAGGACCTCATTTATTACGAGTTTATCGTGCCGGTGGTCAGATTCGGGGTCGATTTCTCCGATGACCTCTTCACCGTGATGGAGAGCGATACCGCAGCCGCAATGCAGTAACTTGCAAACTGCGCTGATCGCGGCAGTTATACATCCTCATTACCCGGTCCGCAGACCCTGCGGGGCGGGTTTTTTCTGGCATGTTAAATGCAATGGTTCTTTGCCAGGGAAGGGCGCTTCATGTTCCTGTCCCGCCTGGGGGAACTTGCGGGAAATCGGGGCTTTTCCAGACAGACATCTTGCTGGAGGACACCGGTGGAAAAGCGGATTCGATCATCTCATATCGTTATCCTTACAGCAGTCTCGTGCCTTCTCTTTGCGAGCGTCATCTCGTCACCCGTGTTGTTCACAGGCGCCGAGTCGAGAAACGGGGATTCCGCCGCGGAGGCATCGATCCTCGCCGAGAGGCATCTCGACAG
>DAOVNN010000082.1 GCA_030630165.1 Candidatus Krumholzibacteriota bacterium | reverse complement strand
GGTATAGAGATTACTTTGAAAGCGATGCAATATTTCATTGGCAATCTCAAAATCGAACAACACCTACTTCTAAAAGGGGAGTCGGACTAAAGAATCACGTCAAGAATGACAGTGCTATTCATCTATTTGTGAGGAAATATTCTAAGGATAAGAAAACAGGTAAGGCTGCTCCATTTTACTATTGTGGTGAATTGCAGTTTTCTTCTTGGGAAGGATCGGCTCCGATAAACATTGTCTTTAAGCTAAAAGTGCCATTGCCTGAAAGCTTGTTTTCTGAATTCACGGAATAGGCATTGCCTTTAGCGGCCAGAATGAGTTATTCGAAATCAGTATTGTCGATAGTGTTGATGAAGCACTGGAACTCGCAAGACTTGCTGTTCATAAAGACACCGCCTGGCCGTGACTTTCGGCAGGCAGTTTTGGCTGTTCCGGCGACTGCGGAACACCCGCCTCGCTGGTTTGGCTGCCACAGCTGAAGCTGAACGTCAGTCGCGTACACTCGTCACATTTTCGGAGGGCCATATGAGACGCTCGATCGTTACTGTCGGGATTACGGCACTTTTATTTCTCGCCGGCTTGACGGCGCTTGCCCAGGAGCCGGATTTTGAGTCCGTCCTGCGGTTCGAAGGGCCCCGGGGAGCCGAAACACTTCGCGGCTGGGGTGGGGGGCCATCAGGGACCATCTACTTCGATAGCACCGTCGTACATGGGGGCATCGGAGCTGCCCGGCTGGAACGCGATGCGCGCAGTCCCAGGGACTTCAGCACGATAACGAAACGAATACCGATCGACTTCGAAGGACAGTGGCTCGAGCTGCGTGGTTTCCTGCGGACAGAGGATGTCAGCGGTTGGGCCGGACTATGGATGCGAGAAGACGGACCTGATGGCCGGGTCCAGTTCGACAACATGCAGGATCGGGCCGTCAGAGGCACAACCGACTGGACCGAATACACCATACGGCTGCCGCTGGACAAGAAAGCCCGTGATCTCTTCTTCGGGGTTCTGGTCGCGGGTGAAGGTAAGGTCTGGGCGGACGATCTGCAGTTGCTCGTCGACGGCAAACCGATAAGCGAGGCGCCCGCCCGCGTCATGGAAAAGACGATCCTGGACACGGATACGGAGTTCGACGACGGTTCAGGCATCGCTGTATCGTCGCTCACCGAGGCGCAGGTCGAGCACGTGGCCGCTCTTGGTATGGTGTGGGGTTTTCTGAAATACCACCACCCTCGAGTCGCCGAGGGAGAGCTTCACTGGGACTTCGAGCTGTTCCGCATGCTGCCGAAAGTCCTGGAGGCTGCCGACGGCGAGGCTCTTGACCGCACCCTCACGCAATGGGTGGACGAGCTTGGATTGCCCGAGAGTTGTGATCCATGTGCCGTGGTGCCGGAAGCCCCGCATCTGATGCCGCGGCTCGACTGGATACAGGACGTCGAGTCGCTCGGCCCCGCGCTCTCGCGTCAGTTGCAGAGCATCCACACGTATCGTTTCTCCGGTGATGAACAGTTCTATGTGTCTCAGACCCCTGGCATCGGCAATCCGGTCTTCGACCGGGAACTCGCCTACGACGGTCAACGGCCACCCGATGCGGGCTTTCGGATCCTGGCGCTGCTGAGACTCTGGAATATAATCGAGTACTGGTTCCCCTACCGGGATCAGATAGACGACGACTGGCAGGCCCTGCTCCGCGAGTTCCTGCCTCGTTTTGTCGCAGCGGACGGCTGGGATGCCTACAGGCTCGAGCTTATGGCGTTTATCGCGCGCATTCAGGACACCCATGCAAACCTCTGGTCGGAACTCGATGTCAGACCCCCTCGCGGCGACTGTTACTGGCCGGTCGCGCTGCGCTTCGTCGATGGCCGGGCCACTGTCGTTGCTTTCAACGACGAGGAGCAGGGGCGGGATTCCGGGCTTGAGATCGGAGATGTCATCGAGGCGATCGACGGCCGGCCCGTCGACTCGCTGATCGACTCATGGTCACCGTACTACTGCGCTTCGAACCGGACGACCCTGCTGCGCGATATAGTGCGCTTCCTTCCGCGTGGTGAATGCGGAGAGAGCACGCTCAAGATCGACCGTCGCGGCCGGTCGCGAACGGTCAGGGCAGCTCGCATTGCCGGCATGGGCCGAAAGCCCGTTCCCCACGACCGGCCGGGCGAGACATTCCAGCTCCTGTCCGCGGATGTGGCCTATCTCAAGTTGTCGAGCATCCGGGCCGAGGACGTTGTTGGATACATCGAACAGGCTGCCGGGACGCGTGGCCTGGTGATCGACATCCGCAACTACCCGTCCGAGTTTGTGGTCTTCGCTCTGGGTTCGCGCCTGGTCGAAGAACCGACGCCATTCGCCCGATTCACCGTCGGCGACCTTGATAACCCGGGGGCCTTTACGTGGACTCAACCTCTTTCGCTTCATCCTCAGACACCCGGTTACAGAGGCAAGGTCGCGATCCTGGTCGACGAAGTCTCGATCAGTCAAGCCGAGTACACGGCGATGGCGCTTCGAGCGGGGCCTCAGGCGGTTGTGGTAGGCAGCACTACGGCGGGAGCCGACGGCAACGTGTCACGCATCCCGCTGCCTGGCGGGCTTTGGACCATGATCAGCGGAATCGGCGTTTTCTATCCCGACAAGACGCCGACTCAACGGGTAGGCATCGTCCCGGATATCGTCGTTACACCTACGATCGACGGCATCCGTGAGGGACGGGACGAGGTCCTGGAGGAGGCACTGAGGCATATACTCGGTCCCGATGCTGGTGAGGATGAGATTCGCGGGATGGCCGGTCTCGAAAGGTGAGCCTTTTCATTATCGACTCATCGGGCTGATGATCAGAGGCGGCAAGTTAAGCCCGGGTGACCCGATCTGAAGGAGTGGAAAGATGATCCACCTGTGTTACGTACTGTTCGGCCTGGGGATATTGTCGTACTCTCCCGGAAGCACAGAAGCCTCTTCAAAAAAGGCGGCTCAACCATGAACAAGGTCTTTCAATTCAAGATCGAGCTGCTTGATATATCGCCTCCGATATGGCGCCGGATCCAGGTTCCGGAGGAGTACACCTTCTGGGATCTTCATGTGGCTATTCAGGACTCAATGGGTTGGACGGATTCTCACCTGCATGCTTATCGGATCTATGGCCCCGGGGATGATATCGTGGAGATCGGTCTTCCGGATCCGTATTCTGACAGGGATGTTACTCCAGGTTGGAAGCTGAAATTGAGCAAGCGCTTCGGGAAACCTGGAGATCGGCTGGAATACGAATACGATTTCGGAGATTCGTGGCGGCATTCCGTTGTACTGGAGGAAGGATCCCCGGAGGAGCCGGGCGTCGAGTATCCCCGCTGTGTCGATGGCGAGCGAAAATGTCCGCCCGAGGATGTTGGAGGGCCCCCTGGGTTCGAGCGATTTCTCGAGGCCATTGCGGACCCGGGTCATGAGGAGCACGAAAGTCTCCTTGAATGGTGCGGGGGGTCTTTCGATCCGGACGATTTCAGTCCGGAGGAGGTAAAGTTCGACGACCCCGGGGAACGGCTGAAACTTATTGTATAATTGTCAGCTCGTTTCTCAAATCGATCGATATTGGTATTGAGGATCTCGATGCGGATGAAGATGGGGAGCTTGCCTTCAATACGCTGCCTTGTACGCTTCTCAAGGACGATCTTTATTGAGGATGCGGCCTCGCCGCTGTATTTTGCGCATAGTGGTCAGGCGAGGATTCAGGGAGTTGACACATGGGGGCTGTTGGGTTATAATAAAGTTATAACACAGGAGGCAGTTATGATTAAGCAACTCTGTAAAGTTGGTAACAGCAACGCATTAATCCTCGATAAGCCTATTCTGGAGCTCCTTGGCCTGGAGGAAGATGATCAGGTACAGCTGACGATCCAGGATGGCGCTCTCATCGTAACGCCTGCTTTTCCAAAGCTGGTGGATTCCGGCGTCATAAAAGAAAAGCTCGATATCGTTATGAAGAAACGTAAAGGCGTTCTTAAACGGCTGGCCAAGTAATGCAGCCATTTCTCTTTCTGTCGGTAGATATGGTCATTCAAATTCACCAAAGGGTCATTGAGGAATATGGCGGTGATCCAGGGTTACGTGACCGGGGGTTGCTGGAGTCCGCGGTTGCGATGCCGCAATCGACGTTCGGGGGTAAATTACTGCATATCGATTTGGCGGAGAAAGCGGCCGCCTATCACTTTCATCTTTGTGCAAATCATCCATTCATTGATGGCAATAAGCGAGTTGCGGTAGCTGCAGCTGAAATCTTTATTCTGGCAAACGGGTGTGAGCTTGGTGCCAGTGATGATGAGCTCGAGGAGATTACTATTGGCCTGGCAACGGGACAGATATCCAAGAACGATGTAATTGATTTTTATAGACGACATGTTATCGAGGGGTAGTCCCGGGTCAGTTGTCCGTGCAAAAGAGTATCGGGTTTTCGTCTGGCAAACGCTTGCTTCTTAACACGCCGGAAAGCATTGCGACTCCCTGTTCTGTGAATGCATACGGTGGTGTCCTTCGACCACCCCAACTTGAAGTCACAATTTGTGACCTCAAGATATTAAATTCATCTTTATTGAGTTGAAACATGAAATCTTCAGGAAAACGATCGAACTAGTTGTTTGCAATTGTCAATATTCACATAATAAAACCGTGGAGGCGACGGTCTAAAGCCCACACCTCATGCGAGGCGAAAGATGAAGCTGGAGACGGATCCTGAAACAGTAATGAAGCTCGCAGCCGAACGGGAGGAAGAGAACTGGAGGTTCCGCTCGTTTCTCAAATCGATCGATATTGGTATTGAGGACCTTGATGCCATAGTCCACAAGCACTATGAAGACATATCCGGGCAGATCGACTGCACATCATGCGCAAACTGCTGCCGGGAAGTACAGATCGTTCTCACAGGCGATGATGTGGCCAGGCTGGCGTCAGGGTTGAAGATATCAGATGATGAACTTATCGAGCGCTTCCTTGCTGCGGATGAAGATGGGGAGCTTGCCTTCAATACGCTGCCTTGTCCGCTTCTCAAGGGCAATCTTTGCAGCGCCTACGACCATCGGCCGGAGGCCTGCCGCTCCTACCCGCATCTGCACAGGGATGAGTTCGTCTTCCGTCTTATGCAGGCGGTCCATAACTGCTCTGTCTGCCCGATTGTCTTTAACGTTTTCGAGAGACTGAAGGAAGAATTCTCCGACGGGTTCGCGAATCAATCCTGATCTGCAGAAATATCCAATACGGCGGTCCTTCTCGTGTTCCGGGCCGAACGCCGAAGTCGAAAGAAGGAACGGGGCGGCGCACAGTAGGGAAGCGTGCTGATGCCTGATCGGTGAATTCGGCAGGCGGGGTTTGTCAGCTGCAGCGATTGAATATGCGGCCTCGCCGCTGTATTCCGCGTTTCTGATATTACTGTCTGGCGTCAACCATTTCTCTTTTCGCATTGACTCAACCAAACTGTTCCATGACATGGAAAATCTTAAATGTGTGAATAAGTGTAATCGGCGCCTGATGAAAGCCAATCAATGTAATGGCTTACGCAAACGTTAGTAAGCAAATGTTTACACTGTACAAATATGATTACACTGCAAATAGAATATTAAACATCTAATTATGATAATTATGCTTGAAATCAGGATATCTACGGCTTAGCATCAAACCCGGTATAAATTCTTTTCATTCTTATCATTCCCTGGAGGGTTTCGCATGAGGACGATCATCGTTCTGTTTGCTGTTGGACTCCTCCTGTTACCCGTGCATCTGTCCGCACAATGTTCGGGGTGCCAGGATTTTGCGACTCTTAATGGTGCCGCGGGTTCATACTACGGATTCAGCGTGGCGGTGATAGGAGATATCAACGAAGACGGAATCGCCGACTTTATCGTCGGCGCGCATAACGGGCCGGATATCATCGGGAACTTCGTCGACCTGGGGAAGGCCTGGATATATTCCGGCGCCGATCCCACCGGGGCGCCGCTGAAGGAATTTTCTGGCTGGTATAATTGGCAGGAACAGAACGGGATGTTCGGGTATTGCGTTTCGGGGGCGGGGGACGTCAACGACGACGGGTATCCGGACGTGATCATCGGCGCACCCAACTTGAGGCAGGCGGGTACGGAATGGAGGCCCACCGGACGTGCGCACGTCTATTCCGGAAACCTCGGTGCCGGGTGCCCCAGCCTGGGATTTCCGATACTGATGCCAAATGACATCTACAGGGTAGGATGGTGCGTCGCATCCGCCGGCGACGTCAACAACGACGGACGCGACGATGTTATCGTCAGCGCGCCCAAGGACAGTACCGGGTCCCTCGGGGGGCATGTTTTTGTATACGCACTCGTGAACAATGGTGGAAACGATGTATGGACGGAGTTATACGAAAAATCCGGGAGTTTATCCTACCATCAGTTCGGAAAGACAGTCTCCGGGGCGGGAGACGTGAATAACGACGGACATGACGATTTCATGATCTACTCGAAGTACTTTCAGGGGAAAGGCGCAGCCTACGTGTATTCCGGCATAGATGGTCAATTGCTGCACACCCTGGTGGGTACTATTATCAACGGATATTTCGGTACGCGAATGGCTCCACTCGGCGATATTGATAACGACGAGTGTGATGATTTCATAATCGCTAACAACATCGGATCCGTTTATCTCTATTCGGGGCAGACGGGAACCCTGCTGCATACTTTCACCTCCGGTAATCCGACCAACTCGACCTTCGGCGACGATATAGCCTCGGCGGGTGATTACGACAACGACGGCACGATGGACATACTCATCGGATTCAGCGCCTACAATAATATGGTCGTTTATTCGGGCGCGACGTACCAGCATCTGTCCAACAACGTTGGTACGGGCGATCATTGCGGCGCGGCGGTGGCGGGACCGCTCGCGACCCTGTCGGACGGCTACAATATAACGCTCGGCGGCTCGCCCAACAGCAACAGCGTCTCTGTCTTCGCCTGCGGGTATCCTGTGGTCGATTTCGAGGGCGATCCGGTGACTGGCGTTAATCCATTGACGGTCAATTTCACCGACCTTTCTTCGCCCGATATCACCGCATGGAGCTGGGATTTCGGGGACGGGGGAACTTCGACGGACGAAAACCCGGTTCACGAATTTGCTGATGCCGGTACGTACACAGTATCGCTTGCGGCGACCGGATTGAACTGCAGCGATACCGAGACGAAAACGGACTATATCACAGTGAACTATGGCCCGCCGGTCGCGGATTTCACCGCCGAACCCCTGTCAGGGACGGTGCCGCTGGAAGTCAGCTTCACGAACCAGTCGACCAACTATATACCGGAATCGAGTTACTGGATATTCGGCGATGGTGAGTATACATACGGCGAGAACAATACCACCCATACCTACACTTTACCGGGGACGTACGACGTGACGCTCAGCGTAAATGGACTGGGTGGAGGAGATGACCTGGAGACAAAACAGGACTATATCACCGTTGTGCTTCCGCCCGGTCCGACGCTGCTTCACCCCCCTGACAGTATCGCCATGGGTGCAGGTACCACGTTCGTTGCCTGGTACTGCGACCCCAACAGGATGTATGAGGTCTGGATAGACGATGATCCCGGTTTCGGATCTCTGGACAGGACAGAGCAGGATCTTACAAGCGGGACTACAATAGGATCGTGGGTTGTGACCCCCGAACTTCCCGTAGGAGTATGGTACTGGAAGGTAAGGGGATACGAAAGCGGCGAGGCATGGACCGAATGGTCCGATACATGGCATTTCACGCTGGTAGATCCGCCGGAGGCTCCAACGTTGGTCCAGCCCGATAACGGCAGGACATGGACGACTACGGGAACGCATGTGACTCTTGCCTGGAACGAACTGCCCTACATCATCAATTACAGGGTGTTGTTCGACAATAATCTCGATTTCAGTTCACCGCTCGCGGATACAGCCGTGGTCGACACCACATGGCTCACAGCCCGCTACACATCCGGGACCTTCTACTGGAAGGTACAGGCGCTGAATGCGGCCGGGTGGGGACCGTGGTCGGAGGTGCGCTGGTTCAGGCTGATCAGGTATATAGAGCCCTCCTGCCCGGTTCTGCTTGCCTGGGACGGTAACGGGTACGTGGAAAAGAACACACTTCTTACCGCCTGCGAAGAGTCCGGGTACAAGGATGTCGTGACCGACTATTACCATATCACGGGGGAAGTCAAAGACAGGGATGGAAGGGTGAGCTTCCAGATCCGCGAAATGGAGGATGAGATCACGTATCTCCACGATGTCGAACTGATAAGCGTCACACACAGTGAGGATACCAGGATCGCCTGCTCTGCAGGTGGTGAAATAAGCGCGTACAAAGAAACCAGGATGCCGATATCGGCGGTCGATCAAGACGGAAACGACTGTCTCGATCTGCTCGCGTCAGTGGACGGAGAAAGATTCACCTCTGACGGTCCCGGGCACCTGATAGTAAAATTCTCCGACATCGGCAGCGGGAAGAGTGTATTCCGCCTCGAGTCCCTGCAGAAACCGAAGCCATGCGAGGAGGAGCTCGATGATCTGGACGACCGCGATATGCTTACGTCGGGCGGCGACGGGGTTCTCGAAGGAGAAGACCTTGTTATTGAGATTCTTGCTGATGACGGAAGCTGGGTAGAGATGCCGACCCTTCCAGGAAGGGATCAGACGAGCGACGAATTTATCTTTGCCGATACCGAGGCTACGGCCGGTAAAGACCTTGTTACGCTGAGACTTTCCTGGGAAAAAGGGTACTCGACCGATGTGCTCGGACAGATAATACCTGCGGATGAAGATCCTGTCTGCAAGGTCCACAGGATCGACAGGTCGGATCTGCTGAGGCTGGGAGATTCCGGAGAGATATGGACGGGATTCAACGGTAACACCCCGCTCGTTCTCCGCAAGGGAGACGCGCTGGAGTTCTCATTTGCCGTTGAGTTGCCCGATGAGTCCGGACTGATCCAGGACTATATCATATGCGCCAAAGGGCGGTATGAGCCGGATGCTTCGCCGAGACCCGAGGTCGAAAGCGGCCGGTTCCAGCTGCACGGGAATTACCCGAATCCGTTTAATCCTACGACGACGATCAGTTACGATCTGCCGTCCGCTACGAGGGTCAACATCACGATCTTCGATGTGGCGGGAAGGATGATAACTACGGTCATCGACGAAATCCAGGCTCCGGGTAATCACCAGGCCGTCTGGGATGGAAAGGACCGAAACGGTCATGTCGTCGCAAGTGGCGTGTATTTTTACCGGTTTGTCACTGACGGCTACATAGAGACGAAGAAGATGATGCTTCTCAGGTAGCAGTAAGCGTCTCTTCAGAGGAATTCAAGAAACGGTCCGGTGACCTCGAGCGCGATCGAGATCACCGGGTCGCTGCGTTATCAATTGCCGAGAACGATGACGTTTAGATGCGGGTGCTTGTCGAAGCTGCAACCGGACCTTTCCAGAGCCACAGTATGAGAACCCGCGCTGAGGACCTTCATGGCTGAAGTCGAGACCGCTGCTCCGTTATTGCCGGCGGCGGTAACCGGATTTTCGGCCATTATCAATGTTTTATCGTCAGCGACTCCGTCAAAGACCAGCCTGACGGCAAATTTGCACGCGGCACCTGATCCCCACACGTTCTCTGTCGCGATAAAGAAGACGGTGCTTGTCTCTGTGAGCTCGAAAGTAACACTGGCGGCTTCCTCGAAGGAGTGTCCCCAACTGAAACCTACTTGCGGATCGTTGGTGTAACCTGTTCCTGACCCGGGCGTTCCTTCAACGCCTTCGGGCCCTTCAGGTCCGACCGGTCCCTGGTCGCCTTCGCAGGAGGGAAATGCCACGAGGAAGATCAGCAGAAGAAAGAGTAGAGTCTTCAAGGCCGCTCTCCTTGTTAAGGTGAATGGATGGATTAACAGTTGGATAGCATGTATCTGATGAGTTGTACATACAATTCGGGAAGACTTGATGAATCTCTCTCAGCTGGTCATTTCAGTCCGTTGAGCACCTTTGC
>DAOVNN010000317.1 GCA_030630165.1 Candidatus Krumholzibacteriota bacterium | reverse complement strand
TTCCCGACCCCCTGCAACTTATCCCTCCCCCTCCCGTATAAAAGGGTGTCGAATATTTTATTGAGGGATTCGGTATATACTTACAGCAGGAAGTCCGGGTATTCAGACCAGGGAGCAGAAAACGATGGCCAGGTTCAAGTTAGGAAAGAAACGGATCATATTTCTAGCGGCAGTTGCAGTCGTCATAATCGTCATTGTTGTGGTTATGGCGAACAAGAATGGAACAAGCAAAACAAGTGTTCAGACCATTTTAGCCGAAAAACAGGGGATCATTGAGACTGTAACTGCCACAGGCAGGATAGAACCGGCCACGAAGGTGAAGATCAGCGCCGATGTGGCAGCCAAGATCATCTTTCTTGGCGTGAACGAGGGTGACTGGGTCGAAAAAGGCGCTCTGCTCGTCCGCCTCGACCAGGAACGCTACATCGCGGCCCTCGAGCAGAGCGAGGCCAGCCTCCGCTCGGTCCAGGCCAGCGCCGAGCTCGCCCGCGAGACGGTCGTCAAGGCCGAGAAGGACCTCGAGCGGACCGCAACCCTCGTAGAACGCAACCTCGAGTCAGAGGCCGTATACGACCAGATGTCCTCTACCGTAAAGATCGAGAAGGCCCGGTACCGGTCGGTCCTCGAGCAGGTCGAGCAGGCCCAGGCAGCGGTCAAGCAGGCGAGGGACAATTTCTCGAAGACGACGATATACGCACCGATGGCAGGCACGATCAGCGTGCTCAACAAGGAAGTCGGCGAGATCGCGCTCGGTTCGCAGTTCCAGGAAGACGTCATCATGATCGTCTCGAACCTCGGCGAGATGGAAGCGCTGGTAAACGTCGACGAGAATGACATCGTCAATGTCAGCCTCGGTGACAGCGCATCGATCGAGATCGACGCCCTGCCCGATCGCGTATTCAAGGGCATCGTAAGCGAGATCGCCAGCAGCGCGCGCATCTCCGGCATGGGCTCGACCGACCAGAAGACCGAGTTCGAGGTCAAGCTCGCCATCCTCGTCCCCGGCGAGCAGCTGCGCCCCGGCATGACGGCCAGCTCCGACATCGTGATAGAGACACGCGACAGCACACTCTGCGTGCCGATTCAGTGCGTCACCGTACGCACACCCGAGCAGCTCAAGACGCAGGACGATGCGAAGGACAAGGACAGCGGCCTCGGCGACGCACACGCCGACAGCACCTCCGAACCGCAGTTCACTCCCGACAAGGACGGATTTGTGACGATCGTATTCGTCATCGAGGACGGGCTCGCGATGGCCATGCAGGTCGAGACGGGCATTCAGAGCGACACACACATAGAGGTCGTCACGGGATTGTCCGTCGGCGACGAGATCGTTTCGGGCAGCTACCGCGCCATCAGCCAGGGACTCGGAAACAAAACGCCAGTGCTGGCAAAAAGGGAAGAAAAAGGAAAATAATAGCAGCGAATAGCGCCGCGTCAAGTCCGAGCGACAGGGGCGCTGAACATTGTTACTGATTATGCGCTCATTTCTATACAATATACGGGAATCGTTCGGTATCGCCTTCAGGGCGCTTCGGGCGAACAAGAGCCGGGCGACGCTGACGACCCTCGGTATCATCATCGGTATCCTCGCGATCGCCACGACGATGACCGTCTCCAACGGCCTCGGCAACAATTTCAAGGAGAGCATCTCTGCGGTAGGCTCGGATGTCCTCTACGTCTCGCGCATGCCGTGGATCATCACGGGTGATTTCTTCCAGTACCGCAACCGCCCCCATATCAAGTACGAGGAAACAGAGGAACTCGCCCGCCGCATGCAGAACACGAAGGCGATCAACCCCTCGACATTTACGAGCAGGAACATCAAGTACCGCTCGACGGTCCTCGAGAACATCGCCGTCATCGGGACCACCGACAAGCAGATGATGGTCGCGAGCGGCGTCCCGGAGCACGGGCGCTTCTTCAGCTCATCGGACGTTTACACGCGCAGGTTCGTCTGCGTCATCGGCAAAGAGATCCGCGAGCACCTGTTTAAAACGGCCGACCCGCTTAACAAGGACATCAAGATAGGCCGGTACAAATTCCGCGTCATCGGCGTGATGGAATCCCAGGGCAGCGGCGGCTTCTTCGGCGGCCCGAACTTCGACAGGCGGATATTCATCCCGATCACGAGCTTCACGAAGGCGTACGGAAGCAGGAACCGCGATTTCGACATCGCCGCCAAGGCGCCGAGCCAGGAACAGCTCGAGGCATTCCGCTACGAGCTGGTCAGCGAGATGCGCAAGATCCGCAAGCTTAAACCCACAGAGCCGGACAATTTCTCGATAAACAGCATGGACAGCCTGATGAACGCGTATAACAGCGTGATGGGCGTCGTGGTCCTGATTGGATTCATCATCACGAGCTTCTCGCTCTTTGTCGGGGGCATCGGCGTGATGAACATCATGCTCGTTTCGGTCACCGAGAGGACGCGCGAGATAGGCATCCGCAAGGCTGTCGGCGCGAGGCGCGGGATGATCCTGACCGAGTTCATCTTCGAAGCGTGCTGCCTCTGCACGGTCGGCGGCATCATAGGGCTGATCTTTTCATACGGAATCGCGGCCCTGATAAACGCGTTCGTAATGCCGGCATCTGTGTCACTGCCGATAGTAGTCATCGGGATCCTCGCCTCTTTCATGGTGGGAATCGTCTCTGGACTGCTGCCGGCAATGAGGGCGGCAAAGCTCGACCCGGTCGTCGCACTGTCTTATGAATAGGAGTGCCGGAGCAGGATATGTTCGTTCTTGATGCATTGAAAATGGCGCTCGCGGCGCTGAGAGCCCACAAGATCAGGTCGTTTCTGACGATGATCGGTATCATCGCCGGCGTAGCCTCGATCATCGCCGTGATGACGGGCATCTCGGTCATCCAGACATCGATCGAGAAGGAGATCAGCGTCCTCGGCACACAGACATTCCAGGTGCAGAAGCAGGCAGCTGCCGGCGCGATGAGCGAAGAGGAATGGCGGAAGATCCAGGCGCGCCGCCCGATAACCACCGACCATGCAATGGCGATCCGCGATAAGGTCAAAAGCGCCGACCTGGTAGGCCCGGAGATGTGGGGCTACAACCACGTCGCCTCGTTCCGCGACAAGAAGACAAATAACAACCTGATGATCTGCGGCGGCTCACCGGAGTACGCGCCGAACAACACACACTACGTCAACCTGGGCCGCAACCTCTCGCAGGAGGACATCAGCGTCGGCCGCAGAGTAGTGCTGCTCGGGCACGGCATCGCTGAGGAGCTCTTCCCCTGGACCGATCCACTGCAGAGGACTGTCAAGATAGACGGCCGCAAGTTCAAGGTCGTCGGCGTGCTGGAGGACAAGAGCTCGGCTATGGGCGGGCGCTTCAACCAGTACCTGATCATCCCGGTAACAACGTTCAAGAAAATCTACGGAACGCGAAGGGCGGACGGCCGGGAG
>DAOVNN010000027.1 GCA_030630165.1 Candidatus Krumholzibacteriota bacterium | reverse complement strand
CTACAAGGCCGATGAGATCGCCGTGGAGCTCGGGAGGATTAAGAAGATGGCAGCTGGATACGGAATATCGACGGCTGATCTGGGAAAAATACTCAAGAAACTGCAGGAGGAAGACGATGGATAAAATACTCGAGGCAAACGGCCTGAGGAAGGAGTACAGGACGTTCACGCTCGACGGTGTGACGCTTGAGATCCCGAAGGGGACGATCCTCGGCCTTATCGGCCCGAACGGATCGGGGAAGACCACTACGATCAGGATGCTGATGAAGATGACGAGACCCGACGTCGGCTCGATACGGATGTTCGGCCTGGGGCTCGACGCCCACGAGAAGGAGATAAAAAACCGCGTCGGTTACGTCGGCGAGGAGCAGTTCTACTACCAGAACAAGAAGGTCTCGTGGACGGGGAGATTCGTCTCTCAGTACTTCGAGAAATGGGACCAGGAGATGTTCGATTCCCTGCTCAAGGAGTTCAACCTCGACCCGTCACAGAAGGTAGGCAAGCTGTCGAAGGGGATGAAGGTGAAGCTCTCCTTCGCAATCGCCTTCTCGCACCATCCGGAGCTGATGATACTCGACGAACCGACCGCCGGGCTCGATCCCGTCATCAGGCGCGAGATGCTCGACCGTCTCCTTGCGTTCCGCGATGATCATGACGGTTCGGTCTTCATATCTTCGCATATCACGGATGACATCGTGCGGATAGCCGATCACGTCGCTTTCATAGTCGACGGGAAGATAGCGGTGCATGCCGAGAAGGACGAGATCCTCTCCGACTGGAAGAGGCTTCATTTCAAGCCGGGGGCGCTGGACGGCGAGAGCGTAACGGGACTTCGCTGCGTCGAGGCGCATGCATTTGGCAGCACAGGCGTCACGAACAGATATCGTGAGCTCGAGGGCAGCATAACCGCGGCGGTGAGCGCGGGGGACGTCAAGGTGGAGAACGTGAATCTCGACGCCGTCCTGATCGCATTCGTGAAAGGCGGCCGGTCATGATCGGGATACTGAAGAAAAACGCCGGGTTCTATCTCATGTACGGAATATTCCTGCTGATCATGTCGGTGGTCATGTGGTACAGCGCGATGGACAGGCTCCGGACGCCGATAGCTGTGATCAACTCTTTCTTCATGTTCTTCATCGTAGTCATTCCCGCCCTGAGCGCGGAGGCGCTCGAGGAGAAGCACAGGGGATACCCGTTCCTGGCGACCCTGCCGCTGAAGCTCGAGACGGTCATAAGGGCCAAGATGACGCTTCCGGTCATGGCGGTCACCGTGACGGTGATCTTCAATCTCGTGTTCTTCCAGTTCTTCGAGAGCAGTCCGTCCGTTCTGGCCGACTGCGTCAAGATCATACTCCTCAACGCCTCGATAGTGATCATGCTTGCCGGCACAGTCTTCCTGCTGATGTACAGGTACAACGTGAGGATGCTGATGATGTTCCTCGTATTTGCCGGGGTCTTCTTCAACTTCCTCGGACTGATCGCGGTAAGGACAAGTGGAATAGGGAATATATTCGAGTGGCCCGAGATGGTCGTGGCTGGTAAGCCCACATGGATTTTCATTGTAATGATATTTGTCGGCCTGGGTGTCTATCACCTGATCTTCCGCCGTGCGATTCGGCTCAAGGAAGAGAGACTCTTTGACTAGGAGAAACGATATGTTCGGCATAATGAAGAAAGACTGGTTTTCCTGCATTGGAATCAAGGATAAAGAGGAGTTGTCATGTCCAGAGAAATTAAGCTGACCCTGGTCGCCGTGATCGCACTCGCGCTTGCCGCGCCGTTGATATTCCTGGTCGCTGGATGCGGAGGGATCGCTGTCGGCGGTTCGGGCATGAGCGTGGGGATGTCGCTCGATCCGAAGGAAACAAAGACTGAAAGGGAGGAGGTCCCCGAGAGGGACCGTCCGCTGACGCAGCAGCAGATAAAGCTCAACGTCAAGTCGTTCGATTATGTCTGGGCGAAGATCCACGAGAGCCTGTGGCCCGAAATCCTCGAGGAGGCAGGCTGGGACGGGGCCCACGCCGAATTTCGGCCGAAGATCGAAGAGGTGGCTACCATGAGCGAGTTCCGCATCACGATGAGCGAGATGCTTGATCGCCTGCAGATCTCGCATACGCAGATCATCCCCGGCGAGCTCTACGACAGGAACCTGTCATTCGGTTCGTACGGCAAACGGAATGATGGAGAGACCGGCATCTCGGTCAGGGTCATCGACGGCCAGGCGGTAGTGACCGGGGTCAGGGAAGAATCGGCCGCGTGGGCCGACGGTGTCAGGCCGGGATGGATACTCGAGAGTCTCGGCGGGAGGAATATCGAGGAGGCGCTCGAGGAACTGGTCGAAGTATACGAGGGACATTACATGAAGGACCTGACCCTCGCCGCCGTCACGCAGTTCAAGCTCAAGGGGGACGCCGGCGACGATATTGAAACGGTATTTATCGATGGCGACGACAAGACGGTCGAGATGGATCTGATTCTCGAACAGAAACGTGGAAACGAATTCGAGTTCGGTAATCTTCCACTGATGTACGTATGGATAGACACGATGACTGTAGATGGCGACATCGAGTACGTGAAGTTCAACATGTTCATGGATCCGGTGCATCTGATGCCGGTCTTCGAGAGGGCTGTGCGCCGCGCCGATGCGGGCAGGGGCCTCGTGATCGATATGCGCGGAAACATGGGCGGCATGGGTGTGATGGCCAGCTGGCTTGCCGGGTTCCTCTTCGATGAGAAGGGGCACAATTTCGGAACATTCAAGATGAAAGATACCGAGCTGACTCTTATTGTGATACCGAGGCCGAACGCGTACAATGGACCGGTAGCAGTCCTCATCGATGGCCTCTCGCTCTCGGCGGCGGAATTCTTCGCCGACGGCCTTCAGAAGACGGGAAGAGCGACAGTCTTCGGACAGAGGACCACCGGATTCGCCCTGCCGTCGGTGATCGAGAAGCTGCCGAACGGTGACGCGGTTCAGTACGTCTACGCTGATTATGTAAACTCCGAGGGGGACAGGCTCGAAGGCAGGGGAGTGACGCCGGACTTCCAGATCATTCCCGCCCGTACCCAGCTTCTCGAAGGAAAGGACCCCGTTCTCGAGGCCTCGATCGAATGGATCAAGGCCCGGGCGGGTAGTATGGAACAGTAACTGGAAGGGGGAATCCGATGAAGCATCTCTCCAGCAGAAGGGTCGCATGGCTCGTTATCGCGCTGCCGGCACTGATCGTCGCGGCCGTCCACGGCGAGGCCATGGCGGAGAAGGCTCCGACCGCGGAGAAGATACTCGACAGGTTCGTCGAGGTCACTGGCGGTATGAAGGCATACGACGCGATCGAGAACCGCAAGACGATCGCCTCGCTGAGCATTTCCGCGCAGGGAATGACATTCAACATCACGATGTGGTCAGCCAGGCCGAACCAGGTCTACTCGATCATAGAGAACGACATGATCGGCAAGATGGAAAAGGGAGTGAGCGGTGACGTCGTCTGGGAAAAATCGATCATGACCGGACCGATCATCAAGTCGGGCGTAGAAAGGGAGGCCTCCCTGAGGGATTCGGCCTTCGAGAGGTATGTCTACTGGAGGGATTCATTCGAGACAGCGGAGCTCGAAGGGGAAGCGGAGGTCTCGGGTATCGACTGCTGGCTAGTGGTCCTCACGCCTGAGACGGGCGATCCCATGAATATGTATTTCGAGAAGGAATCAGGCCTTCTCAACAGGGTCGATACGGTAACCGAAACGGAAATGGGCAGGATCCCCGTCGAGGCATACCTGACCGACTACCGGGAACAGGACGGGATAATGCTCTCGTTCAAGACCATCATAAAGATGCTCGGTCAGGAGAGAGTCTTTGCTACGACCAGTATCGAGCAGAACATCGATCTTCCCGACGGCATTTTCGATCTTCCCGACGACATCAAGGCGCTGCAGGAATAATTCCTCCTGCAGGGAGTATCGTCAGGGCGCGGCTGCATCATCGATGCGGCCGCGTTTTCTTGTATCAGAGATAGAAATCGAGGCCGAGCAGCCAGCGGTCGCCCGCCGGCTTGATGTGCTGGTTGTCCCAGCGAGGCCCCGTGAAGAGGCATATCGTTCCGCCGCTGCCGTACCACGAGAGATAGAGGAGGAGGTCGTTCTTCCACGTCCACTCGCCGCCATGGTCGAGGAAGTAGAGGATGTTCGGCCTCAGTTCGAAGACGAGTGACTTCCTGTGAGCGAAGGCGATCTTGAGCCCGCCGCCGAGAGCCAGCGAGAAGTTGTGTCTGTGCTGGACGTAGTCGTGGATCTTCCATCGCGGAAAGTACCAGAATGTGGCGAGCCATGCCGTGTCGAGCATGAATCCAGAGCCTTCCCGCATCGACCATGCCTGCCGGCGGTAGCGCGGGTACCAGTCGCGTGAGTAGAAATCGAGCTTGGCGACGTTCCAGATCTCGCTCGTGTCGTCCTCGCGGTCGACGTCGTGGAAGCAGTCGTGGAGTAATTCGAAGTTGGCCATCCTGTCCGCCCACTCGAACCTCGCCCCCCCGACGAACGAAAAATGCGTGTCGTACGGGTCAAATATGATGGCGCCGTCCTCCTGGTATCCCATCCCGACGTAGAGCCCCGCCCCGAGGTATATGCTCCAGTCGAGCTTCTCCCCGTCGGCGGTCAGCGCGTCGACGGTTGCGACGATCCCGCCGTCGATGAAGAACTGCTCATTGTGGGGAAAGAACTCGAGCATCCAGCCGCGCGCCGTCCACCTGATCGGAAAGGAATATTCCGCCGCGGGGAGGGAAGTCGACGCTATTGAAAGAAGAAGCGTCGCGAGGACGCATGTTTTAAATCTCATTATTCATCAATCTGTCAGCGAGCGATATGATCTCGCCGCGCATCGTGAGTTTTTCGAGCCAGCCCTGCGGGATCCCCCGCATTCCGTAGTGAGCGCCGGCTACCTGCCCGCAGACCGCCGCCGTCGTGTCGGCGTCGTCGCCAAGGTTCGCGGCTGCCAGTATAGCACCTTCAAAGCTGGCAGTATTGAAAAAACACCAGAGCGCCGCCTCGAGGCTGTCGACCACATATCCGGTGCCTCTTATCACACCCGCCGGTTTGTCACGATATTCCCCCAGTGCTATCGATGCGAGCCTGTCATTCCTGAATTCACCGGAGAACGGCAGAAAGAGGATCTCATTCTTCGACATGCCTGACAGCGCCCTGTGCAGGACCTCGCCGAAGAGACGGCACGCCGAAAGGCACTGTGGAGCGCCGTGCGTGGTGCGCGAGCTTTCCTCGCTGCGTCGGATCGTCTCCGCGATATCGGGGAAGAAGTAGATCGGGACGGGGGCGAGCCTCATGATACTGCCGTTTCCCGCCGTCATCGGGTCGGCCGGGCCGCTCAACGGATCTCCGGTATCGGCGTAACGACGCAGCGAGCCGGCAACTGTATTGCCAATGTCGAAGCATGTCCCCGTGCAGCTCATGTACCCGCTCCGGTACCAGTCGAGGTAGCGGTCCATCTGGTCGCGGGCGTCGAAGCCTCCGCACTCGACGAGGCTCGTCGCGAGGCAGAGGGCCATCGATGTGTCGTCGGTCCATTGTCCCGGCTCGAGATCGAAGGGGCCGCCGCCGGTCATGCCGGTGACGGGAGGGAAGCTCCCCCGGTCCTTGAACTCGACCGCCGTCCCGACGGCGTCGCCGGCGGCAAGGCCGAGCAGGCATCCGCGGGATCTCTCTTCGGCGGTCATTTGCATTTCCTGTTCATTTTCGGACAAACTCGATCAATGGCACAAAATTCAGATTGTCTGCTTCAATAAGAGCCTCAATATAACGCGCCCTCATATCTCCCTCTTGCGACAGATTTGCGTCTCCCCATGAAAATTTGTCTGTTTTGAGGATCTTTTCCATTAATAGATCTGTCATGAGACGACCATGTCTTCCATTCCCATTGGAGAAAGGATGGATCGAAACAAGACGATGATGGAATCTCGCTCCGATTTCATCGTCAGGAATCGATCTCTCTTTTACCCAGAAGTGTACATTGCCGAGCAGTACGCCGATCTCCTCAGGTATCATTTCCCAGAACACTCCGATACTCTTGTTGCTGGTCCTGTATTTCCCGGCCCACCGCCAGACATCTCCGAACATCTTTTTATGTAGTTTTCTGATAAACGGCTCTACCAGGATATCTGACGTTCGAATTGTATCCACCCATTCAGATGCTCGCCGGTTGTTTTCAAATTCAAATGTATCTAGCTCGTACCTTGTAGAAATGGTTGGAATCAACAATCCTTCGATTTCATCAGGGTCGAGGGGCGTTCCGCCTTCTGGGAATTTGAATTCCATCAATCCCCATCCCAGAGATTGCTGGGCATTTCTATTAATAATTTTGATGCCAGGAGTTTCCAGGCTCTCTGAACGTCTTTCTCAGAGATGTCTTGTGCTTCAAGACGCATACTTTGGTTGACTCTCTCGAGTTTAGCCCAGGCGACGTGTTCAGCTCTATTCCGGACCGTTTCTTCGAGAGTGGAATTTGGAATAAAGCCATAGACAAATCTGCAGTCCAGGGCCTCACCAATTCGCCGCATCATTTTAAGAGAAACCGAACCTTCAAGTTCTCCATTCTCGATTTGGCTGATGTTTTGTTTTGATACGCCGAGTCTTATTGCGAGATGGTTACCGTTCATTCCCAGCGCGAATCTAAGTGCCTTGATCCACCCTTTGGGAGGGATCTCGAAATCCCTGAGCCACTGGTATTTCTTCAGTCGTTTATCCAGCTGCTCTCTGGCCATGGCTTTTTTCCAGGTACTTCCCGAAGTCATGATAATTCCTCCAGAATCTTGAATAATGTATCAGTCAAGAAATATATTGACACATCGTGATATATAGTCAAGCAATATCTTTACCAAATAAAGTAAGTAGTCAAGATATATCTTTACTATATGCAAAGTAAATACTTTGTATAGCTTTGTATGACAATAATATAAGACATAAATACTTTTTAGAAAAACGAATTGGTAAAAGAAAACCGGTTATCTGAGCAGAACGGCCTTCCGGCTGACCATTTTCCCCTCGGCACGCAGCACGTAGAAGTAGACGCCGCTCGCGAGGTCCGAAGCGTTCCACGCGATCTCGTGCGTGCCGGCATCCATCGTGCCCGACCTGATCACGGCGACCTCCCGGCCGGCTATGTCGTAGGCGCGCAGATCGACAGGTCCCGCCGCACCGAGCGTAAAGCGGATCGATGTCGACGGGTTGAATGGATTGGGGGAGTTCTGGAAGAGAGCGAGGCGCGGAGCACGGTCCTCAGTGCCGGAGACGTCGGTAACGGCTATCCGGGAGGTGTACGCCAGCCTGTCATGGCCGGTTACGGTAAGATCGAGCGAATCGACCCCTGCCGGGATCGTATCTGACAGCTCGATCGTCATGATTCCGTCGGGTAGGGTGGTCCCGGTACCGAAGCAGATCCCGCCCTCATAGAGGGAGCCGACAGAGCCGGGCGCGTCGGTCTCGACTGTGAAGCCGAAGGCATCCCGGTCGATGCCTGGTTCGTGAGACGCGGCGATCGGTGACGGCTGCCCGGTCCATACGTCCATGGCGGGATCGCCGAGCACGTTGAGCACATAGAAACACCAGCGGTGCGCGCCGGGCTCGTACTCATCGGGAAGGTCGATGAACGGAACCGTCTCGTCTTTCGATCGTATGTTCGCCTCGCCGAGGGTCGTGATTCCCTCGGTGAATATTGCGTCGAGAAACTCGCGCTGGAAATGATGCGACGGGCCGTTGGTCGTTCCCTCGTGGAACCATCCGTATCGCGAGTTGCCGACAAATGCCGAAGCGCATGTCGCCAGGGTGACCATCTCCTCGGCGATGCAGTCGTTGAGGTCGAATCCCCCGGCGTTGCAGCCGTACGAGTTTACGATGGGGAAGCCCGCCGTGATCCCGTCATTGGTGAAATTTGCGGTCGTGATATCGCCGACCGTCATCTTCATCACGTAACTGTAGTTCGAATGACCCGCATGGCTGACGAGATGGGTTCCAGCGTTGAATACGTCCCGGATGTCCTGCTCGCCGTATGTGATGTCGCGGTCGTAGAGCTTTATGATGTCAAACGCGGCCGGGATCCCCGTTGTGGCAAATCCATGGATGTCCCAGGTCCCGATCAGCTGGTCCATCTCGTCGCCCCCGTATGTCAGCGGGTCGGAGTAGAGATGCTCGCCGAGCATCAGGGCATCGTCGCACTGCGACACGACGGGGATCTCCTGGTACATCGTGATCTTGTTTATTATCGCCGCCGCCTCGGCCTTGTCGTCGAATGTGATCCTGCCCACGGCGACTTCGGCATAGAAGTCCTCTTCGCCCGGTTCGCCCCAGAGGGTGTCGCCGTCCGCGTTCCAGTCGCCGTCGAGGCCCGCATAGTAGTGATCGGCGGGAATGCCTTCGTCCTCATAGAGGACAGATGACTGCACGGCGCAGTAGAGTCCGCGGTGCGGCAGGTCGTACGGGCCGTTGTCGCTGTCGCCGGCGAGAAGAACATATATGACGCCCTCGTTTATATAGGCGTCGAGGATTGCCATGCGTATCTCGTCGGCGAGGTCGAGCCCGGCATAGTCGAGGTCGATGTTCTCGACAGTCATTATTTCCGTCCGCAGGCCCCGCCTGTTGTAGAAATCTCTCAACGGTGCGAGATCCTCTTCGTAATACTCGCGCGTGATGATGAGATATTCGTATCCCTCACCGGCCGCGGAAGACTGATCGGCCGCGGGCAGCGCAGCGGGATTGTCGACGAGGGAGGTGAGTCTCTCGATCGTCGCGGCGTCACGTCGCAGCATCTTCGATACGGCAGCAGCTTCGGCCAGGCTCTCCGTCTCGATCGTGATCTCGATCTCGGACCAGTAGCCCGCTTCCCCCGAGGCCGGGTTGTGCCCGACGGGAGAGAAATTGCCGGTCGCGATCGCGTGTCCACGCAGATACCTCGTCCTGAACTGCGGGGCGGGAGGATAGATCCAGCTGTCTCGGGTGTAGACGTCAGCCTTGTAGAGGAAACGCTTCTCCGGTGGGTCGGTCCCCGGCACGGGATCCTGACGCGGGAAGAGTCTCACGGACTGCGGTATGACCTTCCAGCCGCGTCTGTCGATATGTACCGAGACCGCTTCCTCGCCGGGCGGCAGAAGTAAGGCCGCTCCCCTGAACGGGAAGCTCGGCTCGCCCGCTTTTCCGGCCTGCATGGTGGCCGGAAAGACCAGCCGTGAGAATCCGCCGTCGACGCTCTCGACCACCGGATCGTCGAACCGGTAAGTCACGGTCACGTCGGCGAGCGCCGATGCGGCTACGAGCAGAACGATTGCGAATACGACAATAAGAATGCTGAGCAGATGATGTTTCATAAAAATCATTATAACATATCGGAGCGCTCAGAGAAAGAAGCCGCGAATTTTCCTTTACACCCGATCCGGTATTCCCGTACGATTGCCGCAGGGTTGAACACTCACCGTAACTCATCACCCGACATCCACAGGTCCGCAACCGGAATCGAAATATGAATGACGGTCGCTGCGACTGTCAGTAGAGGGAACGGGCACTGGCTCTCGCTGCGTGTCCGTTTCTTTTTCTATTATAAAGCGGGGAGGCGAGTCCTGCTCACGCCTCCCCTATCCTTTGAGGTTACCCGGAAGGTCCCAACCTTCACCTCTCAGGATTTCCATTACAACTCAAGTATATTACCGGTCCAATCGGCACTCAATAAATTTAATTTCAACTCTCCGATTTGAACGATAACACCTATTTTCTGTGCAATAGCCATAAGCGTAGAAATATCAACGCATTATGCCTTATGCGCTATCTCAGGAGTACCATTTTCCGGGTCTGTTTCACGCCGTCCTGCTCGAGAACACAGAAGTATATGCCCGATACGGCGCTGTGACCCGATCCGTCCCTGCCGTCCCACGTCACACTGTGAGCGCCTTCGCTCATCCATTTTTCACGCAGCGTCCTGACCGTGGCTCCTCTGACGTCGTATATCCTGACCGTCGCATACCCGTTTTTCGGCAGGTAGAAAGGGATCCATGTCACCGGGTTGAACGGGTTCGGGTAGTTCTGGTCAAGAAGCAGCGCCGGCGCGAGCCTGCCGGCCACCATATCCTCTACGCCCGTGGCGACGCCGATGGCGCCCAGGATGCGGAGCTTTCCGTATCCCCATGTATCGTTGTAGACCGGACCGGTAAATCCGTCATCCAGGGCGTGAGACGCTAGCAGATATTCGATCTCAGGCATCGTCGCCGAGGGCCATGCCTGCTGCACGAGCGCTGCTGCCGCGGCGACATGCGGACCTGCCGCGCTCGTTCCGCTGAACTGCCTGTACGAGCCGTTCGGGTAACCGTTGGTCGTCGTGTGAGACAGCGTCGAATAGACGTCGTAGTTACCGGGTGAGGCGATGTCGAGCAGGTGCTTCCCGTCTATCCTTTCGCCGCGTCCGCTGAACGCGCTGATCTCACCGACCGGGATCGATCCTCCGCCGACGCCACCGTATCCCTCGAATCCGCGGGTCGAATACGACCCGTTGCAGAAGGCGCTGTCGCATGTGGCCGGCCAGGTGACATTGCGTTCGTCTGTGTAGTAGTTGGTGAACTCTGCGCCGCCGGCCCACGAGGAGAGGTGGTCGGCGACGTTGCATATGATCTCGATATTTTCACCCACAAGGTTTTCATTTCTGACCGTCAGCTCCCAGATGCCCATCGCATGGAGGTTTGAATTATGGTCGATATAGATGTCCATCCTGTTAGTTCCGCGAACGCTTGTCGACCTGTCTGACCATATGTAGTAGTTATCGATCAGCTGCCAGCCGCCGGTCAGCTCCTCCTCGGTCCCGAGCGGCGAAAGCAGCCTGAAGGTCAGGTTCGACAGGTCCCCGAGCCACAGAGTCGATCCGTAGACGAACTGGATGTTGTTCCCTCCGTAAGTCGGCACGTTGATGATCAGCGTCCGGCTGCTTGCCGACGGGATATTTACTATCGCATGCTTTCTGCCCCGGCCGAGATTGCCCGAAGGGGTGATCTGGATAATCGTCTCGTTCTCGATCGATATGATTTCCTCATCGAGTGTCGAACCGTCGAGGAACTCCCAGATGAATCCGCCGAACTCATAGAGCATCACGTCGGCATCACACGACCGCGCCCACGGCACGAGGTAAGAGATCGGCACACCGGAAAAATAATAGCCGGCGAGCAGCTCGGCGTCGGGGGCGATGCCGCAGAACCTGTGGCGCCCGCGCGTTCCGCCGGCGACGATCCCCATCACTGCCGTGCCGTGACCGTTGGTGTCGTCGTCGGAGAGCATCAGGTCTGTTCCGCGCACCCTCTCGATCGAATCGGCGTTCATCGTCGCGTATATTTTCGAGGTTCCGAGCTGTACGAGTCTCTCGCCCACGTCGAGCTCGCCGTCCCCGTCGTCGTCAAGCGCGATGAATATCGGTTCCCCGAACCCGGGCGTGCTCTCGGTGAATCCCCACACCGGCCCGAACTCCCTGTTGCCGCTGTAGTTCTGGTCGGCATATATCCAGTCCCAGTAAGTCTGGTATACGTAGTCATTGTTTGCCGGCGTGCCGCCCCAGACACCGGCATAGTCGAGGATGTGACCGTCCTGCAGTCTGAGTATCTCACCGTAATCGAAGTTGCCGTTGTCGTTGAGATCGACGAAATCGTAGCTGGGATCAAAGACGTTGTTATCGTTGTAGTCGACCCAGTTGAATGTGTCACCGTCAGCGAAGAAAAATGATGGATGGAAGACATCTATGCCGGTGTCGAAATCAGCGACGCGCATTCCTTTACCTGTGATCGGGAAGCCGAGCGGATCGTCGACTGTCCATGCCGAGTCGGCCTCGGTTTCAGGGACGCTGACGTCGAGTGCCGGGTAGACGGCCGGTTTCCAGTTCGACTCGAGCCTGAGGACCTCGCGGCGGGCACCGAGTCCGTCAATCTCGTCCCAGGGCACCTTGACCGGGTATATCGCCCTTGTCCTGGCGATCTCTCCGTCGAGGCGGTAGAATTCGATGCCGCTCGACTCGAGGTCGGCGATCTCCGCCCCGCTGAGAACGTGATCGAATTTGACCGTCGCGACTGCCTTGTCGCCTCCGACCGCCCCGAGCATCGCTCGCATGGGGTCGGCAGATTTCATCGGCGCATTACGCATGTCGCGCTGAAACCTCATCTGCGCGTTCATCTTTTCTCGCGCAGCTGCCGGTTCAGATTCGACCGGCGGTACAAAGGCAATGCCGGCGATCATAACTGTCAGAAGGAAAAGAACAGGGGAATGTCTTTTCACGGCTCGCTCCTTCCGGTGCGGTGCCAGGGTTGATCGGGACAGGCGGGTGCAGCGAGGCTGAAGCTTGTCATAAACGGGGGCGGGGCAACCGCATCCGTTCCGTTCAGCGGTCCGCTGTTTTTAAAATAATACATTTATATGGCGGGGAAAAACGATTTTCATTTATAGTCCGGCTATACAGGCGATTACAGTAATACTGCCAGCCCGGAAGGAAATAACAAATATGTCTCGGTACCTTTTGATGATCCTCTTCATTCTCGTCGCTGTTTCGATCGGCGC
Source organism: Candidatus Krumholzibacteriota bacterium (assembly GCA_030630165.1). Classification (GTDB taxonomy): domain Bacteria; phylum Krumholzibacteriota; class Krumholzibacteriia; order Krumholzibacteriales; family Krumholzibacteriaceae; genus JAUWCL01. The sequence continues at coordinate 2,029 of DAOVNN010000027.1, read as the reverse complement.
GGCATATGCAGGTGAGAGCCCGGTGACGGGCCTCTCGCAGGCGGAGACCGACACGATGGCAGCGGAGGCCTCCCCCTGGGACTGGGGATTCCGTTTCCGGCTGAGGGAGACATACATCGTCGATCCCTTCGACCTCAACAGTGATCACTTCGACGACCGGCATCTCTTCAGGTTCCGTACACAGGTCTGGGGTTCCTATACGCCAAACGACTGGTGGAAGGTCCACGCGATGCTCAACAACGAGCACCGTCGCTGGCTGAAACCTGAGGACGGTCCACGGGGCGACGGCTTCACCTGGAACGAGGTCATATTCGAGAGCCTCTATATCGAGGGAAAAACGATTAACTACACCCCGTACGGATTCAAGGCCGGCAGGCAGAACATCTTCTACGGCGAGGGGCTGATCTGCTGGGATGGTGGCCCTCTCGACGGCTCGAGGACAGCCTATTTCAACGCACTGCTTCTGCAGGGGGACTGGGGAAGGCGAAGGCTCGACCTGCATTTCATCTCCAACCCCGAGAAGGACGATTATCTCCCCGTGATCAACGACCAGGACCGCTATCTGATCGAATGGGACGAGACGGGAGCCGGCCTCTATTACACCGACGAGTCGTTCGCCGGCAAGAAGCTCGAGATGTACTACTTCTACAAGAACGAGAACGACCCCGACGGTATATTCCCGGAGAGCGACATCCATACTGTGGGCGCGAGGGCCACGGGCAGGGCATGGGACACCTTCGACTTCGGAATAGAGTGGGCCTCGCAGATCGGTGACCGCGGCGATGCGAACCGGATTGGCTGGGGCGGATACCTCTGGGGTAAATACAACGACCCGAAAGACATTCTTCCGCTTGATTTCGGGTTTGGCGGCTTCGCCCTCTCGGGCGACGATTCCGCAACGACAGATTATGAGGGCTGGAACCCCGTCTACTCACGCTGGCCGAAGTGGAGCGAGCTCTATATCTACACCCTCGTTAACGAGCGCGGGGTCGCTTACTGGGAGAATATCGCTTCGAGCTGGCTCAACGTCGCCTGGACGACTCACCCGCGGGTCCAGGTCGACTGGAAAGTATACTGGATGTGGGCCCTGGAGGAGACGCCCTTCCCGGAAAGAGAAGTATTCGGCGAAGGCAAATTCCGCGGCAATATCTCGGCGCTCAAGCTGAAGTGGAACTGGACCGAGTACCTCAGCGGACATTTGCTCTGGGAAGCCCTGATGCCCGGCGACTACTACGCTGACGGCAGCGACTACTCCCATTTCCTGCGCGCGGAGTTGTACTTTAGATATTAAGATTTTTGTGTTATATTTCAGGCGATCCCACCTTCAGGTAATTTGAAACGATTACGGGAGGTAACGCATGCTCACCATCCCTCGCGCGAAGACGGCTACTACTGTTGCGTACATCTGCTTTGCCATTTCTATTCTTGTTATATCCACACCTGTACATTCCCAGTGGACAGAAAACGGGGCGCCCGTATGCACGGCACCGTATGTCCAAGAAGACCCCGCCATCGTATCGGACGGTGCGGGCGGAGCGATAATCGTCTGGTCACATATCAACACGCAGAGGGATATCTTCGCGCAGAGGATTGACGGAGACGGCATTGTCCTCTGGACTGTTAACGGGGTAGCTGTCTGCGCCGCGTCCGCGGAACAGCTTGATCCCGCAATTACCAGCGATGGCGCCGGAGGAGCGATCATCGTATGGGAGGATGACAGAGCGGAGTATACCATTATCTTCGCTCAAAGGATCGACGCTGATGGCAACCCTCTGTGGATCGCGGATGGTATCCCTGTTTGCTCTGCATCAGCCAGACAGATAAATCCATCGATCGTCTCCGACGGTGCGGGAGGCGCGGTCGTGACTTGGCAGGATTATCGTAACGACGGTGAATACGAGGTTGTTTCCGATGTGTACGCCCAGAGGTTCGACGCCGATGGTGGTTACATGTGGGGCTCGGACGGGGTTTCCGTCTCGACGGTTCAGCATATGTACGAAAGAGTCAACCCTCAGCTGGCACCTGACGG